>JACPQO010000260.1 GCA_016190405.1 Chloroflexota bacterium
ACAGGCTTTCCCAGACGGGCCCGTCGGGGCAAGCAGCGGTCAAGCTTCCGCCTTTGAATCAATGACTAGGCACGGGATCACGCCATCGGCGGCGCTGGTCGGCCCTGTTCCCTTTTCCATGTTCCTTGTTCCTCCTCACGATCACCTGGCATGAAGCTCCCTTCGATCGCTGGAATCCTCCTGTCGGTCCTGGCGGCGGCGCTCGCCGTGGCCTGCAGCGGCGACAGTTCGCCGGCGGAACCCAGGGTCCAGGTGCTGACCACCCTGGAGCTGTTCGCCGACTTCGTGCGGCAGGTCGGCGGCGACCGCGTTGAGGTGTACTCCCTCGTGTCCTCGGCCGACGAGCTCCAGTCCTATCAGCCCACCCCGGAAGACATCGATCACATGCGCAGGGCGCAAGTCATCCTGATCAACAGCTCCAACCTGGATGGCTCCCTCGTCGAAGTCATCAACCAGTACCGGCTGGGCGCCTCTCAGCTCGTGCGGTTGGCCCAAAACGTCCCCTCCCCCAGCCAGGCCGAGCCGGGCCAGATCCATCCCACGGCGGAAGAGGCCGGCGACAACCCCTACCTGTGGCTGGACCTGGACGCCGCCAAGATCTACGCCGCCTCCGTGGCCGACTCGCTGGTAATCGTGGACGGCGCCCACGCCGACTTCTACCTGGACAGCGGCCGCGCCTACGAGGCAGCCCTCGACGAGCTGGACCAGCAGTTGAAGAAGAAGGTTGACTCGATACCCCCGGAACGACGCCGGCTGGTGACCCTGCGCGACGCCTTCCCTCACCTGGCCCGGCATTTCGGCCTGGAGGTCACTGGCGTCGTGCAGCCGGATCCGGCGCAGGAGCCGACCAGCGCCGAGGTCTCCCGCCTGGCGGCCACGATGAAGCAGCAAGGGCTGCGGGCCGCCTTCCAGGATTCCCAGGCCGACTCCCCCGCCATGGAGCAGCTCAAGCGGGAAGCCGGGGTCAAGCTCTGCAAGCTCTACAGCGACCGCCTCGATGAGGATGTCCGTTCCTTCAAGGAGCTGATACGGTTCGACGTGGAAGAGCTGGCGCGCTGTCTGTGACTGCGCTAGGCGTCAGGGCACACACGTAGAGTAGAAGATGGGCGGCGCCAGTTCGGTGACGTCCAGGATATCGATCCGGCCGTCCATGGTGAGGTCGAGCCGGCGGCGGTAGTCCGGCTGGCCATCCTGGGAGAAGAAGACCGGCGGGGCCATGGCGACGATGTCGAAGATATCGATCTTGTTGGTGGACGGGGGGTTATCGTTGAAGTTGGGCGGCCAGGCGTTGGCGCCACCGCAGGCGGACGTCTGGCTGGTGCCCACGAAAAACTCCACGGCGTCCCGGAAGATGAGCCCCTCTGGCCGCGTTAGGCCCCGGGAATCGTTGTCGTCGTCGTCGTCAATGACGTCGGGAATCCCGTCGCCGTCCGTGTCTGTCGCCAGGCCGGGCGGGCCGCTTACCGCAGCGCAGTCGACCTGCGAGTAGACGAAGGGCCCGAAGGGGTCGTCGGCGGTGTTGAACTGTCCGTCCGGACCAGGGTCATTCGGCGCGTCGGGCACCGCGACCGGGGTGTCGACTGCCAGACAGCGCTGCGTCCCTGACAGGACCACCTGGAAGTCTTCGATCGTCCCTACGTCCTGGGTGAAGCCGTCGCGCACCTCCAGCCACCAGGGCTGGGCGACGGCCGGCGGCAGGAAGCCCCCGCAGGCGCTGGCGTCCAGGGCCAGGATCCCCACCACGTCTTGCCAGGTACGGGTGATGTCGCGATCGGTCACGTTGATCGTGCACAGGGGCGCTGACTGGCTCCCCACCTTGATGTTCACGTCCAGGTCCCCGGCGAACGAGTGCCGTATGTTGATGTAAGCATACGCGAAGTCGGCCAGGGCGGCCGGCGTGATCCCCCTGGCGGTGAACACGGCGTCGATCTGGGGCAGATGGCTGCCCCCATACAGGGCCGCGTCGGCGGCCTCGATGGCGCCGGCCGCCTCGGCGAAGGTGGCCCAGGGGTCCAGGTAGAAGTGGGCGTCCAGCACCAGTTGGAGAACGAGATCGCGATTGGCCTGGCTGACGCCTCCCGGCAGGGCCTGCACCAGGTCCCACAGAGCGCCGCCCCAGACCAGGCCGGAACAGTGGACGTCCGCCGCGTTAGAGCACCACGAGGGTAACGATACGACCGTGCCCTGGACGGCGCTGTACGTGGCGCTGTTCTCCAGGGTGCGCAGCCCCTCCCCTCCCCCACAGGCGTTGCGACCAAAGCTGGCCCACTCGCCCAGACAGGGGTCGCCGGAGATAGCCGCCGGCAGGAAGTCGGCGAAACCCTCGCCCATGGAGGCGGCCTGAAAGGTGACGCTGGCGTCGCCGAAGCCCCAGCCCGGCACCTGATCGTCCTGGATCGCGTGGCCGTACTCGTGAACGATGACGTCGGCGTCCTCACCGGTGTCCGGCGGCGGCCCCAGACCGTTGCAGCCACCGAGATCAGAGTCGCCGAAGTGCACCCCCCGACTGATCGGGTCGTAGAAGGCGTTGCAATCCTGGAAGTAGTGGGCGTGGGCCGGCAGCGGCCGCTGGTAGATCCCGGCCTCGCCCTTGAACCCCAGCGACTGAAGCTTCCGCTGGACGAAGTCCAGGTGGTAGTAGACCATCACCTCCTCGAACCGGTCATCCGTGCAGGGATAGACGTAGGTGCGGCCCGCCTCATCGGCCAGGCCGGCGGGCTTGTAGCCGCCGCTGATGCCGGGAGCCGTAAGATCTACGTAGGCGCCGACCAGCTTGCCCTGGCCGGAGACGATGTTCAGCAGGTCGCGGTTGCGGTACTGGCCGGCGACACTGGCTTCCTGAGCTGGGGTATCGCACTCGCCTGGAGGGGGAATCGTGGCGGAGGTCTGGGCGGGATTGGGATCGAAGACACGCCCGCCGTCGAAGCGCAGGACGTTCTGCTTCAGGAGCACGCCCCCGTCGTCGGCCCTGAGGTGCACGAGCCAGGCGCCCAGGGGCTCCAGCGTGGGCAGCAGGACCTGCCAGGCCAGCGCGTAGGCGCCGCCGTCTGCGGCGTAGACCAGCTCGGCGGACGGCTGCCCGCGCAGGACCGGCTGCGCCCCGCCGCCCACGGCCGCCTCCGCCATCGCGATGGCCCCCTGGGCGTCGATCCCGATGGCACTGGAGGGCGGCCGGAAGCCGGGGCGGTAGCGACTGAGCGTCGACGGCCGGCTGTCCTTCACCTTCGGGAGGCTTACGGTCACCCCGCTGCCGAAAACGGGTACCCCCTGAAACGTTTGCTGGTAACGGACGTGCACGGCGCTGAGGCCTTCGCGCACCTCCAGCATCCGTAGATCGGCCAGGTCCCCCCGGAGACCCAGGGCGCCGGCCTGCGCGCGCAGATACTGATCGGCGCGGGCCTTGGCCGTCGCCGCCAGCGAGGGCGGGGCATGGCCGCCGCCCCCGGACAGGGCGCCCGCCGCCAGCAGCAGGCCCACCAGGACCGCCGCGCGCAGGAGCAGCCTCAGGACCGCATCACCTGCTTCACTGGCCCGCTCCTTTTCTCGCTACGGAGAGTTACTCCTCGACCTTGAAAATCGGCGTGCCCTGGACGACGTCAGCGTTGGGGCAGCTTAAGGCGACTACCTCGTCCCTGTAGATCAAAGCACGGCACCGCCAGCCCGCGCCTGTGAGAGGCGGATCCAGCTGAAACCGGCCCCAGCCGAAATCGCTACAGTCAACGAGGCCGCTCCTGGGGTCATATGTGCACATCGCCGGCAGGGTGGGGACAGGCGTCAACTCGTTCCCCACGCGTGCAAAAAGCTCCACGACCTCGGTCGCGTCCATCAAGACCGCAAGACGCGCCCCGGCAGGCGGGGTCACCGTCGTCGTGGGCGTGCCGGTCGCGCCGGTCGTTCCCGGCGTCGCCGTAGCTGAGGGACTGCTGGTCTGGGGCGACGCCGTGGGCGTTTCCGTCGCCTTCTCGTCGCTGTCTCCGCCGCAGGCCAGCGCCAGCCCCACTATGGCGACGACGGCTGTCAGGGCGAGGATCGAAAAGCTCCGCCGCATACTACCTCCCAACCGAAGATTGTACGTTAAAGTATAGTGACCGACCCGGTCTCTAGCAATTGAGCTTGCCCACAGCCTGCCGCTACCGGACACTTAGGCTATGCGCTCTCCTCTGAACCTGCTGGCACTCCTCGCCTCCCTCGCCCTGCTGGCCCTGGCGTCCGCTTGCGGCGGCGGCGCGCCCACCGGCGGGCCCTCCGCTACTCCCGCCACATCCCCGACCGCCAGCCCTACTGTCACCTCCTCGCCCGTGACCGTGCCCCCGGCCTCGCCCGGCGGGCGGGTCACCTTCTTCGGCGCCGATCCGGGCGACAAGGCCGGGGCGATCGCCGCCGGCGACTTGGACGGCGACGGCGCCCCTGACATCGTGCTCACGGCGGCCGCAGCCGACGGCCCCGACAACGCCCGCCCGGACGCCGGCGAGGCCTATGTCTTCCTGGGCCCGTTCAGTTCCGACCAGGAGAGGGACCCCAGCGCGGGAAGGGCCGACTTCGTGATCTACGGCGCGCACAACGGCGACCAGTTGGGCCGCGGCCTCGCGATAGGCGACTTCAACGGCGACGGCATCGACGACATCGCCCTGGGCGCGCCCTTCGGCGAGGGGCCCGGGCCCGACCGCCCGGACGTGGGGCTGGTCTACGTCCTGTTCGGCTCCAGCCGCCTAGGCCACGAGCTGCGGCAGGTTGACCTGGCCGCGGCAGCGCCGGACGCCACCATCGTCGGCGCCGACAGCGGCGACCTGGCCGGCCTCCCCCTTCACGCCGCCGACGTCGACGGCGACGGCCGCGACGACTTGATCATCGGTGCCTTCTTCGCCGACGGGCCGGACAACGACCGCCCGGACGCCGGAGAGGTGTACGTGGTCTATGGCGGCAGCCTGCGCGCGAGGCTTGACCTGAGGACCGACCGGCCGGACGCCATCGTCTACGGCGGCGAGAAGGAGGACCGCCTGGGCGAAGCCGTCGGCGCGGGCGACGTCAACGGCGACGGCCGCGCCGACCTGGTCCTGGCCGCCACCTTCGCCGACGGCCCTAACAACGACCGCGATCGCGCGGGAGACGTGTACGTCATCCTGGCGCCGCTGCCTCCCGTGCTAGACGCGGCCGGCGGAGAGCAGGACGTCACGATCTACGGCATCGATCCGGGCGACCAGGCCGGCCACTCCATCGCTACCGGCGATGCCAACGGCGACGGATACACCGATCTACTCCTGGGCGCTGTCAGCGCCGATGGCCCCCACAACGAGGCCGACCTGGCCGGCGAGGCCTATCTTGTGCTCGGGGCGCAAGAGCCGCCCCGCACCGTCGACCTTGCCTTGGGGGAGATGGCCGCCACCATCTACGGGGCCGCCGCCAAGAGCCGGCTGGGGCGCAGCGCCGCCATGGGCGATCTCAACGGCGACGGCCTCAGCGACCTCCTCATCTCGGCCCCCGATGTGCTCACCGAAGAGGGCCCAAGGCACCGGGCCGGGGCCATTTACATCCTTTATGGCCGGCCGCGGGGGCCCTATGCCGCAACCAGCGCTGAGGCCGACATCACCCTGGAAGGGCTCGACAGCCAGGACATCCTGGGCCACGAGGCCTTCGGCATGCCTCCTCTGGCGGCCTACGACGTGAATGACGACGGCCGGGCCGACGTGCTGTTGGCGGCGCCCAACGGTGACGGCCCCGGCAACCAGCGCCCGGATTCCGGCGAGGCCTACACTATATATATGGAAGGGGGATAGGAGCCCCCTCAGCGGGGCGACCACGCCGGTTGGCTGTCGTTGGCCTTGTTATCGGTGATCTTGAAAAGGCCCGTTCCGTCCGCCTGCACGATGTATATCGCGAACTGCCCATCCCGGTTCGAGGAGAAGGCGATCCAGTTGCCGTCAGGGGACCACGTGGGGTTAGTGTCGCCCGAATCGCTGTCCGTGACCCGCTGCAGGTCGCTGCCGTCCGCGTTCATCACGTAGATCTCGTCGTTCCCGTCGCGGTTGGTCGTGAAAGCGATCTTCGTCCCGTCCGGGGATAGGGCTGGATAGTAGCTCGCAGCCTGCGGCTCGCTGTGGATTATCCGCACGTCGCTGCCGTCCTCATTCACGGCGCATATCTGTAGGGCGCCGCTTGAGCCGCTGCCGCGGTACAGTATGCGGTTACCATCTGGAAACCAGGCGCCCGGGAAGCCGCCGGCGCACTCCACTTCGGGGCCCGCGGGGAAGAGGCTGGCCAAGACCGGCGTCTGGTCTGTCATGTCAGACTTGGCCACCCAGAGGAATCCGCGGGACTGGCTCTGAAAGCTGTAAAACGCAACCTTGCTGCCATCCGGGGACCAGCGCATGGCGCCGTCCACCGCCGCGTCGTTCGTCAGCCGCCTCAAGTCCGTCCCGTCAGCCTTGACGAGATAAATGTCTGGAAAAACGTCCCGCAACGAGGAGAAGGCGATGTGTTCCCCATCGGGCGCCCACCACGGCTGGTCCTCCCGGTCCTCCCCCTGACTGACGTTGACCTGGCCGCTGCCGTCCGCATTCATCACGTACACCTGGCTGTAGCCGTCGCGGTCGGAGCTGAAGGCGATGCGGCCGGTGGGAGGAGCAGGCGTCCCTTCCTGCTGCCGGGAGCCGCCGCAGGCCCCCGCCAGCAGAGCGACGGCCGCAGCCAGGATAAACCCGTAGGCTAGCCGCACAAAGTCTCCCGCATCCAAACAGGCCTCTTCCTCACTTCGAGCCCATTTTGAAACCCGCCCCATCGTAATGACAAGCCCCCAGCCTCAGCGGTAGGTTTGACCGGCGTATTCTCGCTTCCCTAAGATTGGCCTATGTCCAGACCCCGGACCGCAGCCCTGTTCGCCGGCTCCCGGCCGGCGCCCCCAGACCCGTAGTGCGCGTCAGCCCGGTCGTCCCGCTTCTAGTCCTGACCGCCCTTGCCACCGTCGCCTGCGGAGGCGGCGGCCCGCACACGACCGTCACACCCCCAGCCTCTCTCGCGTCTTCGCCAGGCGGCTCCCCCGGCCCGACCGCCTGCGCGGGCGACCTCGCCGCCCACCCCCCGGACACCACGATCTACGGCGCCGCCGCCGGCGACTTCCTGGCCGACCGCTTCTCCCTGACCAGCGGCGACTTCAACAACGACGGCTTCGCTGACATCCTCCTGGGGGCGCCGAAAGCAGACGGCCCTGATGGCTTCCGCACGGACGCCGGAGCAGCCTACGTCATCCTGGGCGGCCAGTCGCTACCCGCCACGCTGGACCTGGCCCAACCCGGCGCGGCCGCGACGACGATGCTCGGCGAGCGCGCCGGCGACAACTTCGGCTTCACCGTGGCCAGCGGCGACGTCAACGGCGACGGCATCGACGACATACTGGTGGGCGCCCGTTTCGCCTCCGCTAACGACCGCACGCTCGTGGGCAAGACGTACGCCGTCTTCGGTCGCTCGAGCCTGCCGGCAACCGTAGATGCGGCCCGCGGCGACCCGGACGTTACCATCCTCGGCGTGGACGGGGGCGACTACTCGGGAATCGCCCTGGGCGCCGGCGACGTGACCGGCGACGGCACGGACGACATCATCATCGGCGCCGCCAACGCCGGCGGGCCGGAGAACGGCCGGGCCGGGGCCGGCGAGGCGTACGTGGTGGCCGGCGCGCCAAATCTGCCCCGCCTCATCGACCTGGGCCCGGGCAAGCCGTTCTTCACTGTCTTCGGCCAGGCGGCCGGCGACGCCCTCCCCAACTACGCCACCGCCCGCGACCTGGACGGCGACGGCCGCGCCGAGTTGCTGCTGGGCACCCACCTGGCCAGCCGCGGCGACCCAGGGCGCGAGCAGGCCGGCGAGGCCTATGTCATCCCGGTACCGGACTCTGGGGGCGTCCTCGACCTGGCCTCGGGCCAGGGGTTCACGGCCATCACGGGGGCCGCTCCCCACGATCACTTCGGCGTCTATCTGGCCGCCGGCGACGTCAACGGCGACGGCCTGGCCGACGCCATCATCGGGGCCCGCGATGTCGACTCCCCAACCAGCGACCTGGCCAACCCCGGCGCCGTCTACCTGCTCTTGGGATCGAGTCCCCTGCGCGGTTCCCAGGACATGGCGCAGGCCCCGCTCGATGCCGCCATCTACGGGGCGGACCTGGGCGACAGCCTGGGCTTCACCGTGGCCAGCGGCGACTTCAACGGCGACGGCATCGCCGACGTGCTGGCCGGCGCGCCGGTCGGCGATGGCTGCGGCAACGCTCGCGCCGAAGCGGGCGACGCCTACGTCGTGCTGGGCCGGAGCGGGCTGTCAGGGACTATCGACCTCGCTTCCGGGCAGGCGGACCGCGCGATCTACGGCGCCGAGGCCGGCGACGAACTGGGCTTCTCCGTGGCCGCCGGCGACGTCAACGGCGACGGCAAGGACGACCTCATCCTCGGCGCCCTCCTGGCCGACGGCCCGGACAACGCCCGCCCGGACGCCGGCGAAGCGTACATCGTCCTCAGCCGCTGAGTCGGTCGAAGGCCTGTCGCCTGGCAGTCCCGTCTGTTAGGGCGTGCAGGTGGCGAAGAAGATGGGCGGCGCCAGCCGGTTCACGTCGAAGATGTCGATCCTCCCGTTCGACCCGGTGCCTGTCCGGTTGATGTCTTTACGGGGGCTGTAGTTGGGGTTGGCGGGATAGGTGCTGAAGAAGACCGGCGGCGCCAGGGCGTTGACGTCGAAGATGTCGATCCTGGTGGCGCTGCCGGTGCCGGTGGTGTTGAGGTTGGCCGGCCACTCGCTGCCACAGTGGTTGTTGGGGTCGGTGCCGATGGCGGGGACGCCGCCGGCGCTGGGCAGAGTCTCCTCGGCGTTGGTCCAGCCGTCGCAGTCGTCGTCGCCGGGGGGCACAGACCAGGGCTTGGCCGGGCACGAGGTCGACGTCGGGGTGGGCGTAGGCGTGGGGGTAGGCGCAGCCGTCGACGTAGGCGTCGGCGTCGCGGTCGGGGTCGGGGTCAGCGTCGCGGTTGGCGTTGGGGTGGGCTGCGGCGCGTCGGTCAGTTGCAGCACCGTCCTGGCATTGTTTCGGGGGGTCGTCAGGTCGCTGGCCAGGCTGCCCGACGCCACACTGAAGGTCGACGCGGAAACGGCCTGGAGCGAGTACTCGGTGCTGTTGTTTGATGGCCCGGGGCTCAAGGCGCCCAGCCGTAGGGAGCGGTTATCGCTGGGGCTGGGCAGCGCCACCGCCGCCGACCCGAAGTCGGCGGCGGCCCCGCCGTAGGCCACGGAATCGACATCCCCCGCCTGAATGCTGAAATTGGCGTCGCAGCCGTCCGACGCCTGGTCAGCGAACACCACCTTGCCGCCGGTGGACTGCACCGGGTGGAGAGCGTCGCCGCCGTTGCTGCCGACGGTGTTGCCGCTAGTGAAGGTGAAATCGGCGTCGCCGCCCACGGTGTTGGTGTTAAACTCCTGCGTGGCGATCAGGATCGACTCACCGGTGGCCCCGTTGACCACGCCCCCGGGGAACGTGAAGGTCGCCTTCAGGGTACCCGCCCCGTCGAAGAACTTGAGCGTATGGCCGCCCACAAATGTCTGGCCTGGCGAGCACATACGCAGCTCCACGTACTGGATGTTGGCGTCGCCGTTGAAGCCGCCCATTACGGCGTGGATGCGCACCAGGTGAAAGGCCGCCGCCGCCCGCTGCGGCGGCTGGGACAAGACCGATAACGCCGCCAGCAGCCCGACCAGGGCTAACAACCCGGCAAACACGAACGCGCCGCGCTTTGGAGACATGGTGGCCCTCCCCTGAGCACGAATAACTCACGTCGTTATACGCAGTGCGGAGGGAAACGGATTTCTTGCCGGGCTCGGCGGCTGGGAGAAAGTGCGCTACGGCAGGTCGATGGCGTAGATGCGGGCCGGGCGCTGCTGTCCTTGAGTAGGGCCGGCCGCCGCCAGGATCAACTCCGGCCGCCCGTCTCCGTTTATGTCGCCGATGGCCACCCCCGTTCCCAGCCCGTCGCCCTGGGCCGCCCCGTAGACAAACAGGCTGTTCGCCGGGGCCTCCCGCAGGTCTACCGTGCCCGGCAGGTCTTGGTCGAACACCACGTACGTCACCCCGCTCAGCGAGCGCCCGTTGCCGCCCGCCAGGGCCGTCCCCAGGACGATGTCATCGCGACCGTTGCCGTCCAGATCGCGGGTGTCCACGCTGGTCGCCAGGAGCGACGAAGGCTCGACGCCGTAGACCGTGGCGTTGGCCGCGCCCGACGCCAGGTCCAGCGTCCCCGACAGCGAACGCGAGCCGAAGACCACGTACGCGGCGCCGGCGTTGGTGCGCCGGCCGTCCGGCCCGCTGTCCGTCCGCGACACGGCGACGATATCGGCCAGCCC
>JACPQO010000258.1 GCA_016190405.1 Chloroflexota bacterium
CTCCTGCGTCGGGCTGCGGGGGATTCGCATCCAGAACATCGTCAACGAACTCAACGGGGAGCGGATCGACGTGATCCAGTGGGACGCCGAGCCTAATCGCTTTGTGGCCAACGCCCTCAGCCCGGCGCAGGTCCTCAGAGTCGGCATCAGCGAAGAGTCCAACACTGCTTCCGTCGTAGTCCCTGACCGGCAGCTGTCCCTGGCCATTGGTAAGGAAGGCCAGAACGCCCGCCTGGCCGCCAAGCTCACCGGCTGGCGCATCGACATCAAGCCCGAATCGGCGGTCACGGAGGCCGTGGTCACGGCCCCGATGCCCAAGGCGCCTGCCACCCGCCGGCCTAAGGCCGCCGCCGAAGAGCCGGTGGCCGCTCCGGAGCAGGCCCAGCCCTGGATGGAGGTCATCCAGGAAAGCGCGGAGGAGGCCGCTCCAGCCGAAGAGGTGGCGGCGGCAGAGGTCGCCGCGGCCGCGAAGGAGCCGGTAGCTGCCGGACCCAGGATCCGCTTCGCGGAGGACCTGCCCCCCGTGCTCAGCGAGCAACCGAAAAAGAAGGCCAAGAAGGGCGAGAAGGCCGAGCGAGCGGCGGAACCAGAAGGCAAGACCAAGAAGGTCAAGCGAGCCCGCCGTCCGGCCGTCGTAGACGAAGAGGACTTCGAGGAACTGGACACGTAGCCGTGCCGGCAAAGACGCCTGTCCGCCCCAAGCACCTCCCGCGCAGGACCTGCGTCGGTTGCGGCGCCGTCGCTGCCAAGCGCGACCTCGTTCGCGTGGTGCGCACGCCTGACGGGGAGGTAGCGCCTGACCCAACCGGAAAACGGGCCGGTCGCGGCGCCTACCTTTGCTCCAATTCACAATGCTGGGAGCTGTCCGTCAAACGGGGGAAGCTGGAACGGTCCCTGCACACCAAGCTCACGGTCCAGGACGTCGAGAGACTCCGCTCGTTCGGGCAGGAGCTAGGAGCGGTCAAAGAGGAGCCGCGATGAGCGCGCAGGCGAGCGGCGCCAAGAGTGGCGCGTCCGGGCCGGTGGCAGCGTCGGCGAAGGCCGTGACCATCGCGCGCAGCGTCACCGTCCGCGAGCTGGCCGACATGCTCGACGCCTCGCCTATCGACATCATCAAGGAGCTGATGAAGAAAGGCGTCATGGCGGCCATCAACCAGGCGGTGCAGTACGAGGCCGCCGCCGCCGTTGCCCGCGAGCTAGGCTTCGAGCCGCAGCCGGAGGAGCGCGCGGGAGCGGTGGTGGAGCGGCGGGAGGCAGGGGAAGAGGAGGCCCATCTCCAACCCAGGCCCCCCATAGTAACGGTGATGGGCCACGTGGACCACGGCAAGACCAGCCTCCTGGACGCCATCCGCCAGACTAAGGTCACCGAGGAAGAAGTAGGGGCCATCACCCAGCGCATCGGCGCCTATCAGGTGGAAGTGTTCGCCAAAGGCGAATCCGCCTCGGGCGGAAATGGACAGAAGATAACCTTCATTGACACGCCGGGCCACGAGGCGTTCACAGCGATGCGCGCCCGCGGCGCTACCGTCACCGATATCGCCGTGCTGGTGGTCGCGGCCGACGACGGCGTCATGCCCCAGACCCTAGAGGCGATCCACCACGCCAAGGCCGCCGGGGTGCCGATCATCGTCGCCATCAACAAGATCGACCTGCCCAGCGCCAGGCCGGACCGGGTCAAGCAGCAGCTCGCCGAACACGAGGTGCTCATCGAAGAGTACGGGGGCGACGTCATCGCCATCCCCGTCTCCGCCAAGACCAAGGAAGGCGTTCAGGACCTGCTGGAGCACATCCTGCTGGTGGCTGAGATCTCCGAGCTCAAGGCCAACCCCGACCGGCCGGCCGAAGGCACCATCATCGAATCGAAGAAGGATCCGTCTCGGGGTCCCATGGTCACGGTGCTGACCCAGAAGGGCACCCTCCACGTGGGCGACGTGATAGTCGCCGGGGACACCTTCGGTAAGGTCAAGGCCATGTTCGATGGCCGGGGCCAGCGGCTGGAAGCGGCGACCCCGTCTACGCCGGCGGAGGTCATGGGGCTCGATGCGGTGCCACCCGCCGGCGAGACCATTACCGTCGTCCCCGATGAGCACATTGCCCGCGAGATCGTGGAGGCCCGAGAGCGCGCGGGGGCGGAGGCAGCTGCCGGCCGGGCGGTTACGCTGGAAGCCGTGTCGGGAGCGATCGCCGCCGGCCGGGTCAAGGACCTGAACGTGGTTGTCAAGGCAGACTCCGAGGGCAGCCTGGAAGCGATCCAGGCCTCGCTGGAGCGCCTGAGTACAGAAACCGTCCGTCTGAACATCGTGCATGCCGGCGTCGGCAACGTGAGCGAATCCGACGTTATGCTGGCGCTGGCCTCCAAGGCGATCATTGTGGGCTTCACCGTCCGCGTGGAGCCGGGCGGCCGCCGCCTGGCCGAAAGCGAAGGGGTGGACATCCGGCACTACCAGATCATCTACGAGCTGATCGAGGACCTGGACAAGGCCGTCAAGGGCCTCATCGAGCCCGTAGTGGAAGAGGTGGTGGACGGTCACGCCGAGGTCCGCGCGATATTCCGGGTCCGCGGCGGCCGCATCGCCGGCTGCTACCTGACGGACGGCCTGGTGCGGCGCAACTCCCTGGTCCGCGTGCGCCGCGGCGCCGAAGTCATGCACACCTCCCGCGTGGCCAGCCTGCGCCGCTTCCAGGAGGACGTAAGGGAGGTGGCCGCCGGCTTCGAGTGCGGCATCGGCGTGGAAAAGTTCGACGACTTCCAGGAAGGCGACATTATCGAAGCCTTCCACACGGAGCGACGCGGCTAACAGCAAGCGGCCCGCCCCGGAAAGAAGGCGCTATATACCTTGAGCCGACGTTTGCAGCGCCTCAACGTGCTCCTACGCCGGGAGCTGGCTGACCTGATTCGGTCCGAGCTGCGCGACCCGCGCCTGGCGGACATCGTCAGCGTGACCCGTGCCGATGTCTCGCCCGACCTCCAGAACGCCAGCGTCTACGTGAGCGTCCTGGGCGACGAGCAGGCGAAATCCGCGACCATGAAGGCCCTGGCGGCCGCCGCTCCCTTCCTCCGCCGCCACCTCACGGAGCGAATCACCATCCGGCGCACCCCCGTCCTCCACTTTTTCCTGGACGAGACCATCGAAGAGGCGGCCCGCGTCCTGGAACTGATGAAACGTATGCCCGAGCCGAAGGACCAGCCATGAGGTAGGCTCCCAAAGATAAGGGGCCAGTGCGGCCTGACCCACCCCCCGCAGGGCCCCAGATTCCTTCGCGGAGGTACCGTGTACGGATCAGAACGGACTGGACGCTCAGAATGACAGCGACCTCCGGCATCCTCAACGTCGACAAGCCGGCCGGTTACACCTCCTTCCAGGTCGTCGCCCTGGTGCGCCGAGGCAGCGGCGTGCGCAAGGTAGGCCACGCCGGCACGCTGGACCCGGCGGCCACCGGGGTCCTCGTCGTTTGCCTGGGCCAGGCCGCGCGGGTCAGCGAGTACCTGATGGAACTGCCCAAGGTCTACCGGGCTGGCATCACCCTCGGCACTGCCACCGACACCTATGACGGCGAAGGTAAGCCCACCTTCACCGCTGACTTCAGCGGCATCAGCGAAGGGCAATTGATGGCGGCCCTATCGTCGTTCGTTGGATCGATCGAGCAGACGCCACCGGCGTTCAGCGCGGTCAAGGTGCGGGGCCAGCCAGCCTATCGTTTGGCCCGCAGGGGCCAGCAACCCCTCCTGAAGCCGCGCCCGGCCCGCATCGACCGGATCGAGGTGCTCCGGTTCCAGGCCCCGCTGGTCGAACTGCAGGTGGAGTGCGGCAAGGGCACGTACATCCGCAGCCTCGCCCACGACCTCGGTCAGCGGCTGGGGTGCGGCGCCCATCTTTCCGGCCTCACGCGGACGCGGGTGGGCCCATTCACGCTGGACTCGGCGGTCACGCTGGCCGAGTTGGAGGAGGCCCTAGCAGAGGGAACGTGGCCGTCCCTGCTGCTCCCAATCGACTGCGGCCTCATCGCCCTGCCCGCCGTGACTCTGGATATGGAGGACGAGAAGGACATCCGCCACGGCTGTCCCCTATCGGCGGGGCAGTCCGCCTTGGCGCCGCCGTCTGGACCCGTAGCCGGACAGCGCTGCCGCGCCTACGGCGAGGACGGCTCCCTGGTGGCCGTGATCACCTACGATAGTCGAGCGGACGTCTGGAGGCCGGAGAAGGTGTTCGCCCCGTCTGAGAAGGCCATCTCGTCATAACGGCAAAGACGAGCGGCAGCGAAATTCACGTATTCGGCCTTGAAAGGGGCACTTCTCCCCTTGACAAGACTTCCAGATTCATTATGCTTGTCGCAAAGGCAACGCGGTATCTGTAGTACACAAGGGGGAGATATGCAGGCCTATTGCCTCAAGTGTCGCACCAAGAGGGAGATGCGCAACCCGCAGCCGGTCACCCTCAAGAACGGGCGGCCAGCAACCCAGGGCGCGTGCCCCGTGTGTGGCACTAAGATGTACCGCATCGGCAAGGGCTAGTCTCTAGCCCGGCCGCCCGGTCCCGCCAGCAGCGCCCTCGAGCGCCGGCTCGCGAGCTGCGCTCAAGGTGCGCTGGTGGTTGGTATCTCGCTTATTCATGGCTTGAAGCGGGAAGCAGGACCGCAGCTTGAAAGCCTGTCCTGAGCGTAGTCGAAGGGCTGCGGCATCGAAAAGAACCGATGCCCCGCTATTCATGGTGGGGTGTGGGTATCCTGCAAACCCTCAATCGGCGAGACGCTACCCGCTGGTGGCTCTGCCCTCTGTCACTCGTTCCAGCAGGACGAGAGGATTCCGGTTCGCTATCTCCTCAAGGTCCTCTTCGTTCAGGCCGGCGCCCAGGACCACGCGGCGAATCCGCTCCGGCGTCAGGAAGTCGAGCCCGTGGTTGTCCGAATCGACGATCAGGCGGGCGCCGGCCAGCCGGGCCACGCGCGCCACGTGACCGTTGGCGACGGCGTGGTCCGGCTTGGCCGATAGCTCCAGGAAGACGCCGCGCTCGGCGGCCAGCTTCGCCTCCTCCAGGGTGATGAGCCCGGGATGAGCCAGCACATCGACCCGGCCGCAGATGATGGCGGCCAGGTTGGTGCCCTGCTCCACGGGCTCGGCGACCGTCTCGCCGTGGACCACCACGACCCAGGCGCCGGCCTGGCGGGCCGCCTCCGCCGCTTCGGCGATGCCGCCGGGCGGTACGTGCGTCAACTCCACCCCCGGCATGGCCAGGATATCCCAATGTTGGCGGGCCAGCGCGCAATCGCGCGATAGCTCCTGGGCGAAGCGGGCCAGGCTGCCGATCCCGGCGTGATCCGTTATAGCCAGCCCCCGGTAGCCGACGACGTGGGCGCGGCGCACCAGCTCTACGGGTGATAGAGAACCATCGCTTAGGGTAGAATGCGTGTGGAAGTCGTAGACCAAGGGGGACCTCTTCGTATCTGAGGGCTCGCCCCAGCATAGCAGACGCTAGGAGCGGCGAACAAGGGTTCAAGATCAGGGATGAAGATGCGGCAGGCCGCCGGCAGGAGAAGGACCAGAAGGAGAAAGCCCGTGGGCAAGATCAATGTGGCCATCATCGGGGTCGGCAACTGCGCCTCCTCCCTGGTGCAGGGGGTCTATTTCTACAGGAACGTGGAAGACGGCGCCTCCGTGCCCGGGCTGATGCACACCAATCTCGGTGGCTACCAGATAAGCGACATCGAGTTCGTGGCCGCCTTCGACGTGAACCAGACCAAGGTGGGCAAAGACCTGTCAGAGGCCATCTACGCCCCGCCCAACAACACCTACAAGTTCTGCGACGTGCCCGCCCTGGGAGTCACGGTTTCCCGTGGGATGACCCACGATGGCATCGGCAAGTACCTGGTGGACGTGGTGCGCAAGGCGCCGGGCGCGACCTCCGACATAGTGCGCATCCTGAAGGACACCGAGACCCACGTGGTGGTGAGCTACCTGCCCGTGGGCAGCGAGGAGGCGACGAAGTGGTACGTGGAGCAGGTGCTCCAGGCCGGCTGCGCCTTCATCAACTGCATACCCGTGTTCATCGCCCGCGAGGAGTACTGGCGGCGGCGGTTCGAGGAGCGCGGGCTGCCCCTGATCGGCGACGACATCAAGTCCCAGGTCGGGGCCACGATACTGCATCGCATCCTGACCCGCCTGTTCGTGGAGCGCGGCGTTCGTCTGGACCGGACGTATCAGCTCAACTTCGGCGGCAACACCGATTTCCTGAACATGCTGGAGAGGGAGCGGCTGGCCAGCAAGAAGATATCCAAGACCAACGCCGTGACGTCTCAGCTGGACTACAAGCTGGCCGAAGGAGACATCCACATAGGCCCCAGCGACTACGTCCCCTGGCTGAAGGACCGCAAGTGGTGCTACATCCGGATGGAGGGTACCGCCTTTGGAGAGGTCCCCTTGAACCTGGAGGCCAAGCTGGAGGTGTGGGACAGCCCTAACTC
>JACPQO010000253.1 GCA_016190405.1 Chloroflexota bacterium
ACTCCGGGCCCTCCTTTGCGATGGTGTCGATCACGGCGTCGGCGACCTCGGTGAGCGCCTCGTCCCAGGAGCAGCGCTGCCAGCGGCCCGAGCCGCGCGGCCCGATCCGGCGCATCGGGTAGCGGATGCGCTCGGGGGCCGTCAGCGTGTGCGTCCAGCCGACGCCCTTCTGGCAGCCCATGGGGTTCATGTCGGGCACGCCTTCCTCGATGACGGGAAGGGTCCCGGGCTGCTCCTCTCGGAAGATGATGCCGTCCTTTACGTAGACGCGAATAGGGCAGTTGCCCGGGTAGCAGTCTATGCAATGACTGCCCCAGGCAACCCGGTCCCACCGCCACTGCTGGCGGTAGACATCCTCGAAGGAGCGATAGGTCGGCGCGGGGGCGCCCGTAGGCTCTAGAGCGCGTGCGAGAACCACAACAACACCTCCGCCGGCTGGGGGTGGCCGTGCGCACAGTGTATAGGGCCAGGAGGGGCGCGTCTGTCAGGCCACGCCGCAAGGTTGTGTGCGGTTTTCCCCCACAAGAATGCCCGTCAAGTGAGCGGGCTTGCGGGCAGCGAGGCAATCCCGGAGACTATCGGCAGCAGGCTCTGGGGAGGGCGCAGCAAGCCGCGCCCCTACGGGATCACGGGATGAAAGGAGCGAGACAATGGACCCACAGGGCAAGGTGGCGCTGGTCACGGGGGGCAGCTCGGGCATCGGGCGGGCGACGGCCATAGCGCTGGCGGAGGCGGGAGCATCGGTCGTCATCGCCGACGTCGACGACGACGGCGGACGCGAGACGGTTCGCATGATCGAACAGGCCGGCGGGCAGGCGGCGTTCGTGCACACGGACGTGACGCGGCAGGAGGACCTGCAGCGGATGGTGGCCTTCGCCGAGGAGACGTTCGGGGGGCTGGACATCGTGCACAACAACGCCGGCGTGGGTACGGGCCGGCCGCGCTACCCGGAAGCGCCGCTGGAGGCCTGGCAGAGGACGCTGATGATCGACCTGTGGGCGGTGATCGCGGGGACGGCGGCGGCGGTGCCGGCGCTGCGGCGTCGCGGCGGCGGCGTGATAGTGAGCACGGCGTCGGTGGCCGGGCTCATCGGCTACGTGCCGGACCCGGTGTACGCCGCGGCCAAGCACGGCGTCGTGGGGCTCACGCGTTCGCTGGCGCCCCTGAAGGACGAGGCGAACATCCGCGTGAACTGCGTCTGCCCGGGGGTGGTGGACACGCCGATGGTGACCCGGGGCCTGGAGGAACTGGAGGGGGAAGAGCGGGCGCAGCTGGAGGCGATGCTATCGGCGATGCCGCTGATCCCGCCCCAGGCGGTGGCCGACGCCGTGCTGGCGCTGGTCCGGGACGATTCGCTGACGGGGGAGGCGATGACGGTGATCTACGGCCGGCCATCGCGGTTGATCCCGCCGCCGTTCGAGTTCCGTCGGGACCCGGCACAGGAGAGGTAGGGGGGAGGGCGCCATAGCGCGCATCGAGTAATTCAATGGGAGGGAATCGGATGACCATTTGTGTAGCTGCGATAGGAACCATGACTACTTCGGAACCAGATGGACAGTTCGAGGTAGTGCTCCTTGCCTCTGACCGGATGGTGACGTACAGACAACGGGAATATGAACTTAGAGACCAGACAAAGGCCTATTATCTGTCCGACAGGATAATAGCGATGGGAGCTGGGGACACTGAGGCCCTGCTCGCAATGTTCGTTGGAACGAGAACGACGATGTCCTCTGGAACGAACCGAGTCGAAGATGCAGCCAGCACGCTAGCCGGGGAGTTTCAGAAGTACCGACTGAATCGAAATGAACGTCGTGTGCTGTCGCCCTTTGGCATGACGTTCGGAGACTTCTTGGCGAAGCAGAGACAGTTGTCGCCTGACTTCGTTGAGCGCATTGAGTATGAGCTAAAGGGTAGACAAGCGAACCTAAGTGCTGAGGTGATCGTGGCCGGAATTGATGACCTCGGCGCAAGCATCTATGTCATTCGAGACCCTGGGGACACGTATCCACGCAACGTGACGGGGTTTGCGGCCATTGGAATTGGGGATCAGCACGCTGAGTCCGTGTTCACCTCGGCGCAGTACACACGTAACCGCGACTGGGCCGAAGCCCAAACGGTGGTGTACCAAGCCAAAAAGCGGGCGGAGGCGGCACCCGGTGTCGGCGAGCACACGGACTTGTACTGGATAACGCCGGATGGCATACGGTACTGGGAGCCGCTCTGCGAGTTCCAAGAGAAACTTCGCGAGATATACGAGAACCGGCGTGTGAACGAGGATGGCGCTCTGGAAGAGGATACAAGCCTCATGCTGGACTGGCTGCAGAAGGCAAATGCCTTGCCCAACGACAGCAAGCAGCCAAGCCGTCGTCGAAGGGCCGCAAGAGCCAGCCGTCGAAACGGTGCGAAGACAAAGGGCCGCTGAGGTAAGCCCGGTCGATGGGTTCAAGCCGCAGGGTCTGGTGCACGAGAAAACCCCATTGCAGCAAGAATCAGAATCGGCCGGGTTCTAGATACGAAATGGTTGCCACGGGTTGACTGGCTCCGGGCCCATTACCCGCGTGGCGCCGGACCCCGCGACGCGTCGGCGATGGTCAGGCCGCGGCAAGCAACGACAAGATCGACGCTCAATCCTTCGACTGGCTCAGGATTCGCTGGGTCCAGCCGGCCCTTCGACAAGCTCAGGGCGAACGGAGTTCAGCCCCGCAGGGCCGCCACGGGGGAGGCGTCGGCGATGGCCAGGCCGCGCTGGCCCAGGAGTTGGGCCTGCTGGCCGATCATCTCGAAGCCGGGGCCGACGGTGCCGCCGGCCAGGAAGCGGCGGTGCATGTTCTCCAGGATTACGCCCAGCTTGAAGTGGGCCAGGACGACGTAGAAGTCCAGGTTGCTGAGGTCGTGGCCGCTCTTCTGCTCGTAGCGGGCGGCGGCCTCCTCCCAGGTGGGGAAGCCGGGCAGGAGTATGACGGCGGAGCCGCCGACGGACAGGGGCTGGCCCGCGCCGCCGCGGTCCGCCCAGTACATGCGGAGGAGGCCCAGGTCGGCCAAAGAATCGCCCAGAGTGGACATCTCCCAGTCCAGGACAGCGATGATGTGGCCGTCGTCGTCCAGGATGGCGTTGTCCAGACGGTAGTCGCCGTGGACGATGCCGGGGACGCGCTCGGGGGGGATGGCGCCGGCCAGGCGGCGGGCCAGCTCGTTGAGCTCGCGCGTCTCGCGGGTGCCTTCGGTGGCCATTCGCTCGATCTGCTCGCTGAAGCGGCGGACCTGGCGCTCCAGGTAGCCCTGGGGCCGGCCGAAGTCGCCCAGGCCGATCTCCTCCGGGACATACGTGTGGAGGCGGACCAGGACATCGACCAACTCTTCGCCGATGCGGCGACGCCGGGCCTCGTCGAAGCGGCGGGCGACCTCGTTGGGGTCGACGGGGACCAGCCCTTCCACGTACTCCATGATGTAGAAGGGAGCGCCGTTGACTTCGGCGTCCTGGCAGAGGGTGATGGGGCGGGGGACCGGGAAGCCGAGAGGATGCAGGGCGGAGAGGACGCGGAACTCGCGGGCCATATCGTGGGCGGTGGGCTGGACGTGGGAGAGGGGCGGGCGGCGCAGCACCCAGGCCTGCCCTGAGCCCTGTCGAAGGGACTCGTCGCCGGCCTGGAGGCGGTAGGTCAGGTTGGAGCGCCCGTGGCCGATGATCTGGGGGGTCAGCTCGTCCACGCGGGCGACGTGCGCACGGAACCAGGGCAGGAGCCGCGGGAGATCGATGCCGGGGACGTTATTGCCGCTCACCGCTGCCGCCCCTGCGGAAACCGAAAAGCGAAAAGCGAAAATCGAACGGTCATCGACGCCGGGGAGGGTTTCGATTTGCGATCTTCGATCTTCGATTTTCGATTTGCCAGCGATGCCGCTTCGTGACAACAGGTTGTCATGCGATTACAATGCCCTCGCAGAATGCAGCAGAGGAAGGAAGGTTCGCCATGCCCATAGATTTTAACCTGGCCCCCGATGTGGAAGAAGTCCGCCAGCGGGTGCGGAAGTTCATGGATGAAGAGGTCCGTCCGACTGAGGAGAAGTTACGCCAGAACGAGGCCGACCGCAACGCCTACGTCCGGGAGATCGTCCGGCTGCGGCAGCGGGCCAAGGAGCTAGAGCTGTGGAACCCGCACCTGCCGCCGGAGTGGGGAGGCATGGGGCTGGGGCCGGTGGGCATGGCGTTCGTCTCCGCGGAGGCGGGGCGCACGGGGATCGGGCCGTTCGCGATCAACGCCCAGGCCCCGGACGAAGGGAACATGCACACCCTCCTGCACTGGGGGACGCCGGAGCAGAAGGAGAAGTACCTGCGCCCCCTGGCCGAGGGCGTGTGCCGGTCCTGCTTCTCCATGACGGAGCCGGAGGTCGCCGGCTCGGATCCCACTCTATTGCAGACCACGGCGGTGAGAGATGGCGACGAGTGGGTGCTGAACGGGCACAAGTGGTTCTCCTCGGGCGCACACGGGGCCCGCTTCGCCATCGTCATCGCCTGCACCGACCCGGACGCCGACCCGCCGCAGGCGCGGAACTCGGCGTTCATCGTAGACACGCCCAGCGAAGGCTGGGAGATCGGGCGCGACGTGGAGACGATGGCCGGTCAGGGCAATCACCCCGAGATCCGCATCACCACCGTGCGGGTGCCGGCCGACCACCTGCTGGGCGGCCGGGGCGACGGCCACCGGCTGGGGCAGTACCGGCTGGGGCCGGCGCGGCTGGCCCACTGCATGCGCTGGATCGGGCAGGCGGAGGTGGCGCTGGAGATGCTGGTGGACCGGGCGCTGAAGCGCTACGCCCACGGTTCCTACCTGGCGGAGAAGCAGGCGATCCAGTGGATGATGGCCGAGTCGGCGATGGAGCTGTACACGGGAAAGCTTATGGTGATCCACGCCGCCTATAAGATCCAGAACAAGCTGCCCTTCCGCCAGGAGGTGTCGATGGCCAAGGTGCACGTGGCGCAGTCGCTGTGGCGGATCATCGACCGGGCGATCCAGGTGCACGGCGCGCTGGGCATCACCAAGGACATGCCGCTGGAGGCGATGATGCGGGGAGCGCGCTTCGCCCGGCTGGCCGACGGGGCGGACGAGGTGCACATGCAGACGATAGCGCGGAACGTCATCGCGGCGTACAAGGAGCACGGGAACACGCGGGCGGCCACGGGGGAGCTGTTGTAGGAGGAGGAAGAAGGTAGGGGGTAGAGGGTGGAGGATGGAGTCCCTTCCTCCTTCCCCCGACCTTCTTCCAGGCGGAGGGGTGCCGGGGGAGGCGCTACGGCCGGGCGCCCTGGACGCTGGGGCCGCCGGCTGAGGCGCGGTCGGCGTACTGCTTGAGGGTCAGCCACGCCATGGCCAGAGGGACCAGCAGGATGGCCACGCCGGCCAGCTCCCAGCGGTCGTAGGCGGAGGCCATGATGACGGCCAGGACGCCCAGCAGCACGTAGTGGGGCAGGAGCCAGCGGAAGCGGTCGCTCCAGACGGTGAAGGGGTGGCGGCCGGTGTCCAGGCCGATGGCCAGGGCGACAAGGCCGGAGTTGATGGCGAAGTTGAGGGCGGCGCCCACCAGGGCGGGGCCCAGTACGTCGGGCCAATCGCCCGGGCGGTAGCCGGTGGAGAAGGCTTCGAAGACGCCCACGTAGGCGGCGCCGGAGAGGAGGAGCACTCCCTCGTTGAAGGCGACCTTGTAGAAGGGCTTGCGGTGGGCCAGGAAGTCGGCGGCGACGGCGGTGGAGGCGACGACGGCGACGCCGGGCAGGCCGCTGACGGTGCCGGCGGCCATGATGAGAGCTACGGAGAGGGAAACGCGGGCGTTGGGGAAGGGCGCGAAGTCGAGAACCTCGGAGCAGACGGCGAGGGCGGCCAGGGCGAGGAGAAGCAGGCCTTCCTCGTGGTCCCAGGTGAAGCCGGCGCCGGCCAGGACGGCGATCCCGGCCGCGCAGGCGGCGGCCACAAGGAATGCTACAGGAGATGAAGTGTGGCGGGTGGTCACGGTACACTCTCCAGTCCGGCGGCTTCGAGGATGGCTTTGCTGAGCGCTTCGCTCAGGCGTTGAGGACGGGCGCCGGCGCGATCAGGCTTGACGAAGCGCTTCTGGTAGACACCGACAAAGGCCCGCACGACGGCGGGATCGAACTGACTGCCGTTGAAGCGGAGTATTTCGGCCAGGGCCTCCTCGGGGGGCACGGCACGGCGGTAAGGGCGGTCGGAGGTCATGGCGTCGAAGGCGTCGGCGACGGCGAAGATGCGGGCCCCCAGAGGGATCTGGTCGCCGGCCAAGCCGCGGGGGTAGCCGGTGCCGTCGTAGCGCTCATGGTGGGCG
>JACPQO010000255.1 GCA_016190405.1 Chloroflexota bacterium
CCGGGTGGCGGAGCGGGCGGCGGCGCTGGACATCGTCTCCAACGGGCGGGTGGAGCTGGGGACCGGCCGCTCCATCACGGAGCAGGAGCTGGGCGGCTTCGGCATCGACCCGGCAGACTCGCGGCCCATGTGGGAAGAGGCGGTGCAGATGATCCCCAAGATGTGGACCCAGGAGACGTTTTCCTGGGAGGGCGACTACTTCGTGGTGCCGCCGCGCAACGTGCTGCCCAAGCCGGTCCAGAAGCCCCACCCCCCGATGTGGATGGCCTGCACCCAGCCCGAGAGCTTCCGCATCGCCGGCAGCAAGGGGCTGGGCGCACTCTCCTTCGGGTTCATCGCGCCGGGCGTCCTGGAGGCCTCGATGTCCATCTACCGCGACGCCGTCAGCAAGGCGGAGCCGGTGGGGGAGTTCGTGAACAATCAGTTCGCGGCCACCACCTTCGCCTGCTGCGCCCCCACGGACGAGGAGGCGCTGGAGTTCGGGCGCCCGGCGGCGGAGTTTTTCCAGGAGTCCATCGGCATCCTGTTCGTGCCCTGGGCCAAGAAGGCCAACGTGCCCTCGTCCTACCAGTACTACGTCTCGCTGGCCCAGATGGTGGAGGAGCGGCTCAAGCAGGGCGACGGCAACCAGTTCCAGCAGGCGTGGGAATCGGGCACGCTGTGCATCGGCAGCCCCGAGCGCTGTCGCGCGGTGGTCGAGCGGTACGCGGAGACGGGCGCCGACCAGCTGATCCTGATGGTGCAGGCGGGCCGCATCCCCCACGAGAAGGTCATGCAGACGATCCAGCTGTTCGGGGAGGAGATCATACCGGAGTACAAGTAAGGAACCAGGAACCAGGCGCCAGGAACCAGGCGCCAGGAACCAGGCCCCCCCGCCCAGGTCCCAGGTTCCAGGTTCCAGGTTCCTCCCAAGTTTGGCACCCAACTCCCTTTGGGTAAGCGGCGGGGCCGATCGCACCCCTACGGCCCCGCCGCGGCATTTCGCGCGGCGTAAAGGCAGGCAGTTTGATCGATGGCCGAATAGTTTGGCCTCGGTGGGGCAATAAACCATGTGAACGCGGGTAGTCGCACCCTCACGCGAGCAGCGGCGGGCCGGGAATTCCCAGCCCGCCGCTCTTCCGTTTGCGCACGTTCCGCAGCACCTGCACCCCCTGACGGCCCTTCCCCGAAATTCCCGCCCCGCTTACCATAAAGCCCCTTGAATCGCCGCCCGGGCCCGCGCATAATAGGGGCCGTCCGCACCCATCATCCAGGCAAATGATTAGACGCCTTCACCCATCCCCCCACCAGGAAGAAGGAAGAAGGAAGTGGGAAGAAGAAGAGCCATGATCCGTCCTTCCTCCTTCCCCCTTCCCCCTTCCCTCTTCCTCCCCTAAATGTTCACCCACCTGCACCTGCACACGGAGTACTCCCTCCTGGACGGCCTGTCGCGCATACCGGCGCTCATGGACCGGGCCAAGGAGCTGGGCCAGGAGGCGGTCGGCCTGACCGACCACGGCGTGCTGTACGGGGCCGTCCAGTTCTACAAGGAAGCCAGGGCCCGCGGCATCAAGCCCATCATCGGCGTCGAGGCCTACGTCGCCCAGGGGTCGCGCCACTCGCGGGAGCCGGGCGACAAGCAGCCGTACCACATGACGCTGCTGGCCAAGAACGAGACCGGCTACCGCAACCTGCTGTCGCTGGTGACCAAGGCCCACCTGGAGGGGTACTACTACAAGCCGCGCATGGACAAGGAGCTCCTGGAGCAGCACCACGAGGGGATCATCGCCTTGTCCGGCTGCGCCACCAGCGAGATATCGAGGCTGCTGCTGGACGGCCGGCTCGATGAGGCGGCGAAGGCGGCCCGCTACTACCAGGAGCTGTTCTCCGATTTCTACATCGAGGTGCAGGAGCACGGCATCACGGAGCACGAGCCGCTGAACCGCCAGCTGGTGGCGCTGGCCCGCGAGACGGGCCTGCCGCTGGTGGCCACCAACGACGTGCATTACGTCCACCGCGAGGACGCGCCGTTCCAGGACATCCTCCTCTGTATCGGCACCAACAGCTCGGTGCTGGACGAGAAGCGGCTGCGCATGGCCGGCGAGCCGGACTGCTACCACCTGAAGTCGGAGGAGGAGATGCGGCGGCTCTTCCCCGAGCTACCGGAGGCGATCGACAACACCTGGCGCATCGCCGAGATGTGCGACCTGAGCATCGAGTTCGGGCGGCTGCGGTTGCCGGAGGCGGAGGTCCCGCCCGGCATGTCGGCGGCGGAGCACCTGGCGCAGCTCTGCTCCGAGGGGCTGGCCCGCCGCTACGGCGACGCCGGCGACGAGGCGCGCCGCCGCCTGGACTACGAGCTGGAGGTCGTCCGGCAGACCGGCTTCACCGACTACATACTGGTCGTCCACGACTTCGCCCAGTACGCCCGCAGCCGCGGCATCCTGATGGCGGTGCGCGGCTCGGCGGCCGCCTCCGTCATCCTGTACTGCCTGGGCGTCACGGACATCGACCCCCTGGAGCACCGTCTGGTGTTCGAACGCTTCCTGAACGTGGAGCGGCGCGAGATGCCGGACGTGGACCTGGACTTCGCCGAGGACCGGCGGGACGAGATGATCCGCTACGCCGCCGAGAAATACGGCCACGACCGCGTGGCCCAGATCATCACCTTCGGCACACTGGGCG
>JACPQO010000256.1 GCA_016190405.1 Chloroflexota bacterium
CCGCTATACTCAAGCCTGCCGTTGCGGCTGCATCGACTCGAAACGGCTCGTAGGCCCGCGACCAGGGGATTAAGCATGGCCAAGGAACGACTGGGCATAGGCTTCGCCGGCGCCGGCTTCGTCGCCCGCTTCCACATCGAGAGCCTCCTCGCCGTCCGCGACGCCGATGTCGCCGCCGTCACCAGCCCTACCCGCGAGCACGCCGAGGCCGCCGCTGCCCTGGCCCGCGACCTGGGCCTCGGCGACCCGAAGGTGTACGGCAGCGTCGCCGAGATGGTCGCCGACCCCGCCGTCGACGCCGTCTGGGTCTGCTCCCCCAACGACACCCGCGTCGCCGTCGTCGAGGTGATCGTCGACGCCGTCCGGCGTGGCGCCGATCTCATCGGAGTGGCCTGCGAGAAGCCCCTGGCCCGCAACGTCGCCGAGGCCCGGCGCATGCTCGAGCTCATCGGCGGGACCCCGCTGTTGCACGGCTATCTCGAGAACCAGCTCTTCTCGCCCAGCGTCATGCGCGGCAAGGAGATCATCTGGCGTCGCGCCGTGCCCATCGCCGGGCGGCCCTATCTGGCCCGCGCCGCCGAGGAGCACAGCGGCCCCCACATGCCCTGGTTCTGGACCGGCGCCCGCCAGGGCGGCGGCGTCCTCAACGACATGCTCTGCCACAGCTTCGAGGCCGCCCGCTTCCTCCTGGCCGCCCCCGGCGAGCCCCGCGACGCCCTCGCCGTCACCGACGTCAGCGCCCAGATCGCCTCCCTCAAGTGGACACGTCCGGAGTACATCGAGCGGCTGCGCGAGGAGACCGGCGGCGCCGTGGACTACGCCCGCGCCCCGGCCGAGGACTTCGCCCGCGCTACCGTGCGTCTTCGCACCCCCGAAGGCCTTCCCGTCATCGTCGAGGCCACCACCTCCTGGGCCTTCGTCGGCCCCGGCCTGCGCCTGCGCATGGAGCTCCTGGGCCCCGAGTACTCCCTGCAGGTCGACACCCTGAACAGCGAGCTGTCGGTCTTCCTCAGCCGTCGCGTCGCCGGCAGCGAGGGCGAGGACCTGGTGGAGAAGCAGAACGCCGAGCAGGGGCTGATGCCCGTCGTGGCCGACGAAGCCGCCGCCTACGGCTACGTGGCCGAGAACCGCCACATGGTGCGCGCCTTCCTGGCCGGCCGCCCGCCCGACGAGACCTGGGACGACGGCCTGGCCGTGACCACCGTCCTCATGGCCTGCTATCTCTCGGCTGAACAGGGCCGCGCCGTCACCTTCCCGGCCCCGGAGCTGGAGAGCTTCGTCCCGGCGGTCGCGCGGGGGGAGTGGAGGGGGTAGGACCGCTGCTTGCCACGCCCGCCATCGCTATAATGGGGGCTAATGGAAACTAGCGTCATCTACTGCGGCGACAATCTGGAGGTTCTGCCGAACCACATTCCCGACCAATCGGTGGACCTGATCTACATCGACCCACCGTTCAACAGCAACCGGAAGTATGAGGTGTTCTGGGGCGAGGCAGTGGAACGGAGGGCGTTCGAAGACCGTTACGGCGACGCGATGGCCTACCTGAAGTGGATGCGGCCGAGGCTCCGCCAATTGTACCGCGTACTGTCAGCGAAGGGCAGCTTCTACGTCCACTGCGACTGGCATGTCAGCCACTATCTGAAGGCAGAGCTTGACCGTCTCTTCGGTTTCAACAATTTCCAGAACGAAATTGTGTGGCCTCGGACGAACGCACACAGCGACGCGAAGCGCTTTGGGCGAATTCATGATGTAATTCTGTTCTACACGAAGAGCCCAAAGTTTACGTTCAACCGCCAATACACCCGCTATACCGCGGAGCAAATCAAAGAGCATTACTGCCATACTGAGCCCGAAACGGGGAGGCCGTACCGGCTGACCGATCTAAGCGCAGCCAAGCCAGGCGGCGACGTCGAGTACGAGTGGAAAGGGGTGAAGCCTCCAAAGGGTCGTTACTGGGCTTACTCCAGAGCGAACATGGAAAAGTTCGAGGCGGAGGGCCGTATCTATTACACGAAGAACGGTCGGCCATTCTTGAAACAATACTGGGATGAGATGAAAGAGCGCGGGAATCTGCTCCAAGATGTCTGGACGGACACCCCCTACAGCCACGGGCGGTCCTTCGCCCGCCTCGGATATCCCACTCAGAAGCCGCTTCCGCTGCTGGAGCGCATCATAGCCGCCAGCTCAAACGAGGGGGACATCGTGCTAGATGCGTTCTGCGGCTGCGGAACGACTCTGGAAGCGGCGGCGAAGATGAAGCGGAGGTGGATCGGGATTGACTTCTCCCCGACGGCGTGCCGGGTGATGTCGGAGCGCCTGGAGAAGCGCCTGGGGCTGAAGGAAGGCCGGGACTTTCAGGTGATGGACCTACCGAAGACTGAGGAAGAGCTGCGGCGCATGCCGCACTTCGAGTTCCAGAACTGGGCGTGCATTGCGTTAGGCGGTATACCCAGCCGCGTCAAGTCCGCCGACTACGGAATCGACGGGCGCCTGTATCCGGCGGACGTCGAAAAGCGGTCGGACCGGCAGGAGAAAAAGGGGCAGGCGGACTTCCTGGCGAGCCTCGACAAGTGGTACCCAATCCAGGTGAAGCAGAAGGACAGGGCCGGCCGGCCGGATATCGACTCCTTTGAGACCGCGATGATGCGCGACCGGCGGACGAAGGGGTACTTCGTCGCCTTCGGGTTCAGCAAGGACGCCGAGGCGGAGATCAAGCGGGCGGAGCGCGAACACGGTCTGGAGATCATCCAGGTGACCGTGGGCGAGCTGCTGGAGTTCGAGCGGAAGGTGGGCGTGTAGCGAGTGGCGGCGCAAACGCAGGCCCAGCCGAAGCGACATCACTTCGTTCCCAAGTTCTACCTTCGCCACTTCGCTGACAATAAGCGGCGCGTCCGGATGTACACGCGCGGACATAAGAGGAAGCCCATCATAGTCTCAGTGAGTAATGCGGCGGTGGAGTCTGGCCTCTACACCGTACTTGAGGAGTCGGGCGATGAGTCGCAGAAGGTTGAAGGTCTGCTGTCGCTGATTGAAGGCCAGGCAAAGTCCGCCATTGACAGGATATTGAAGGGGCGATTCCCTCCTGATCTTGAAGACCGCAGCGCGCTGGCGCTGTTCATGGCGCTTCAAATGCTGCGGACCCCTGAACAGCACCGTCAGTACGAGGCGATGGTGGACTACACGCAGAAGGTTTTGCTGGAGGGCTGGACGCCTGAGTACGCACGAGAGCGGCTGGAGCAGGCCAGCATGGAGCCGACGCATGAGGCCGTGGCCCAGATTATGGATGTGGTAGAGAATCCTGATAAGTACAGATTCGTGCCCCACAAGAACGAGCAGATCAGAATCATGCTGAGCGTCGCCACGAATATTGCGCCGGTGATTGCCGCACGCAGTTGGCTTCTGGGCCAATGCAAGACCGCGAGCTTCATTACAAGCGATCACCCAGTCGTTTGGTGGAGCGAACCAACTGAGATGAGTCGGTACGTGGGCACCGGTGTGGGGAACGCGCAGGAAGTGCATTTCCCGCTGGACAGGCACCACGCGCTTATGCTTGCCTTGCCCGGGTCGCTGCCCGAGCTAGTGATGGCCGCAGCGGCGGACAACGTGCTATTCGTCAATTGGCTTGTCGCGGAGTACTCCTACAGATGGATATATCAGCACCCCGACGATGAGCCTTTGGATTTTCTAATCCCTAAGATGCCGAAGCCGTTGATGGAGATCAACGGCAAGCCAGTCTTCGACAGGTGATATTCGAGCTGCCCATCCCCTAGTTGCGATCCGGCAAACGCACTCCACCAGCACCTCGCCGCCAAGGGCGCCGTCCGCGACAGCGAGCGCGAGGTCATCGAGCGCGAGATCGCCCACACCGACCGCCAGATCGATGACCTCGTCTATGACCTCTACGGCCTCACCGCCAAAGAGCGCGCCCTCATAGAATCAGAAGTCCGCCGCTAACCGGCCCTCCAACCTCCAACCTCCTACCTCCTGCCTCCTACCTCCTGCCGCCCTACTCCTCCACCTCCACCTCGCGGCCCTCCGCCGCCGAGCGGTAGGCCCCGTTCAGGATGCGCTGCACGTTCAGCGTCTCCTCCTCCTTCACCGGCGCCTCCCGCTCGCCGCGGACGGCGCGCAGGAAGGCGCGCACCTCCGCCTCGTAGCCGTTGGCCGGCGGCAGGTCCTTGAACTCCTCGCTGGCCAGCACACCGTTGCGCAGGTGGAACAGCGCCGGCGGGTTCGTCGTCACGCCGCCTTCCGTCCCCAGCACCAGCGAGTTGAAATACTGCAACTCGCGGATGTGGGCCGCCCACGACGACCGCAGCACCAGGTCCGCCCCGTTGTCGAACCGCACGAAGGCGATGGCGAAGTCCTCCACGTCGAACCTCTCGGGGTCCCAGGCGTTGCGCAGGATGGCCGCGATCTCCGGCCGCCGCCCGAACCGCTGCTGCGTCACCGCCGACACCCGCACCGGCCGCGGGTTCCCCATCAGCCACACCGTCTGGTCCAGGATGTGCACCCCGATATCGAACAGCGCGCCACCCGCCGAGGCCGACTTCTGGTGGAACGCGCCCCAGGTGGGGATGCCCAGCCGGCGCATGGCGCTGGCCTCCCCGTGGTAGATCTCGCCCAGGGCCCCGTCCTCCACCACCCGCCGTATCGCCCGGGCTTCCGCCGTGAAGCGGAAGAACTGCGCCGCCATCAGCACCCGGCCCGCCTTCCGCGCGGCGTCGAACATCTCGTGGGCCTCGGCCACGCTGGTGGCCAGCGGCTTCTCGCACAGCACGTGCGCCCCCGCTTCCAGAGCCGCGATCGTTATGTCGCGGTGCAGGGCGTTGGCCACGCACACGCTGGCCACGTCCGGGCGCTCCTTCTCGATCATCTCCCGCCAGTCGGCGTACACCCGCGGGATGCCGTACTGGTCGGCCAGGGACTGGGCCCGCTCCGGGATCAGGTCGCAGATGGCGGCCACCGGCTCGTCGTTGCCCTTGTAGCCCGGCAGGTGGACGATGCGGGCCGCGAACCCCGCGCCGATGATCACGATCTTCAGGTCAGACACGGACCCTGGCCTCCTCTTAGTCTGCGGGTTGAAACCCGCAGCTTCCCGATTCGTACTCACAAGCTGCGGGATTCATCCCGCAGCTTGTGAGTTTTTCAACAGCCTAGATCAACCGCTCCAGCTGCGCCTTCGCCGACTGGATGCCATCTCGCTCCGGCAGCCGCTCCCCCTCGAACTCGATGCCGACGAAGCCCCGGTACCCGGCCGCCTTCACGATCTCCAGCATGCGCGCGAAGTCGATGGCCGTCTCCCGCCCGTCGGGGCCGAAGTCGTAGCACTTGGCGCTGACGGCTTTGGCGAAGGGCATCAGCTTGGCCACCGATTCGTAGCGATCCACGCCCGGCGCGAAGTTACCGAAGTCCGGCAGCGTGCCCAGCCGCGGGCTGCCCACCAGCTCGATGAGCGACACCAGCCAGTCGGCGTCCGACGACAGCCCGCCGTGGTTCTCGATCATGAGGTCGACGCCGCTGCCGTCGGCGTACTCCAGCAGCGCTCCGAACGCCTCCGCCGCCCGCTCCCGCATGGCGGCGGGGTCGCTCTCGTCCCCGCGGACGTTGCAGCGGATGCCGTGGCAGCCCAGCACGGCGGCGATGTCCACCCACTTGCGGTGGTTGCGCGCGGCCTGGAGCCGCTTCTCGCGATCCGGGTGGCCCATGTCACCCTCCAGGTCGCACATGATGAGCAGCAGCTCGATCCCCAGTTCCTCGGCCCGTCTTCGCAGGTGGCGCAGGTAGGCGTACTGCGGCGAGGGGAAGAAGGTGTTCACCATCTCGAAGCCCGCGATCCCCATCTCGCCGCAGGCCTCCAGCATCCCCATCTGGTCCAGCTCGCGGGCGAAGAACGCCCGGTGCAGCGACCAGGCCGCCAGCGAGACCTTGAGCCCGCCGACCGCCGCCGTCACGGCAGCGGCCCCACGCTGACTTCGCGGAAGTAGACGGCAGACGCCGGGTCGTGGTTCTGGAGCCCGATGTAACCGGATTCGGGGCGCGGCCCCCGCTCCGGCTCGTAGGGGAACTGCCGCTCCGGCAGCGGGCCCGACGGGTCGAACCGCGTGACCAGCTCCCCGTTCAGCGTCACGTCGATGCACGTCCCCCTCATCGCAATCTCCATGACGTTCCACTCGCCGGGCGGCTTCTGGGCCTCAGCCAATGCGCGGCTGAGCGAGTAGATGCAGCCGGTGCAGTGCCACTCGTCGCCGGTGGCCAGGATCTGCACCTCGTAGCCGTGGTGGACGGCGTACCAGGGATTCGGCGGCCGCTCGGCGATCCGCACGAAGACGCCGGAGTTGTCCTCCACGCGACTCACCCGGTACACCACGCGAAGCATGGCGTCGCCGATCTTCGATTCGGTGTACCAGAGGAGGCCCATGCCGCCCTCGGTCTTCAGCGCCCCGCCCTCAACGACGAAGCTGCCCGGGCCGGTCATCTCCCAGCCCGTGAGATCGCGACTGTTGAACAGTTGCCGGCGGCGTGCAGTCATAGCAGGAGGAATGCGTCGCCTGCTAGTATACACACGCTGACGCCTGCCGCCAGCGCCCCCGCGCCCTCGTAGCTAACTCAACCTCACCACCAGGCAGGTTGTCGTCCGCTGCACCCCCTCCACCCGCTGCATCCGCGATATCGCTTGCCCCAGCTTATCCAGATCTTCCGCGTCTACCTGTACGATGAGGTCGTACGGGCCCGTCACCACATCCACGGAAAGGACGTTGGTGTCCGGCAGCGAAAGGCTTTGGAGCCCCTGCCCGACAGGCTTCGCTTTGCCCACGGCAGCCTCCACAAGGATGTAGGCCCTCATCGCCATGTTCACACCTCCTCTAAACCCGCGTCGACCGAGGTGGCTGCGGCGGGGCGCCAGCGGACCTAGAACCGACGGCCGGTGGCCGCCTGCGGCCAGAGCCTGCTCCCGCCAGCCGTCTACTCTGGCATCCCCTCCATCTCGATGCGCGGGTAATACCGCTGGTCGCCCAGGGCGTCCACGGCTGCCCAGAACTCCGGCCCGCCCGCCTTGGCCGGCTCCTCCAGCCACCAGCCCTGCCGACGGAAGTTCCAGCTCTCGGGCCGCAGCCGGATGGACTCCGACAGGTACTTCTGGGCGTCCTCCTGGTGCCCCTTCCGGTGCAGGTACACCGCCATCCGAAAGTTGGCCGCCGCCAGCGCCTGCTCCTCCGACGGCCCCCGCAGCCTGCGCTGCGCCTCCTCCGGCGACAGCGCGTACGCGCTCGCCTGCCCCTTCGCCACCCAGTCCCGTAGGGCGTCCGTGTACAGCTTGCGCTTCCGCCTCAGCTCGGCCAGCGCTTCCTCCGGCATCCGGTAGGTGGCGTGGTCCATAGTCCGGAACTCGTCGCCCACGCCGGCCGGCTCCGTGGGCCGCACGATCCGTCCGCCCTCGTCGATCCAGACAGCGCTGGGCACGTTCACCATGTCGTACAGCTCGGCCACGACATGCTTCTCGTCGATCAGACAGGGGTAGGCGGGGTTCGCCGCCCGGATCCAGGGGCCGGCCGCGCCGGCGCCGCCCGTATCGAAGGCCACCGACACCACCACGAAGTTCTGGTCCTTCAGGTCATCGTACAGGGCCTGCCAGACCGGCAGGTCGAAGCGGCACCCTCACCACGACGCCCAGGAGACCAGGAAGACCTTCTTCCCCCGGCAATTGGAAAGAGAATGCGGGCGCCCCTCCAGGTCCGGCAGCGTAAAGTCCGGCGCCTCCAGCGAGAGGAGCCGGCTCCGCCGCTCTGCCGCCGCCTCGCCGAACAGCCACACTGAATGCGCTTCGTCGTGGATCACCGGCTGACCCAGGAGCCGGGCCAGCGCCGTCAGGTTGAAGCGGCCGCCGTCCCGCCGCAGGAACTCCCCCTCGCGTCCGGCCAGGATGGGAACACAGACGTCATCCTGACAGACTCCCTCGGGCCTCAGTTCCCAACCCGTCGACCGCCGCAGATCATCGAGCGGCAGCCACAGGTCATCGCCCTCAGCGACGGCGTGCGCAACCTCCGGTTCGCGGTGTCCGTAGATCAGCGTAACTGGCATGGCACCTCCTATCCTAGAATAAGCCAATCGTGCTCAAAAGCGGCGGGATTGTCAAACCCCCGCGCTCGTGCGGCCCCGACGACAGCCGGCCGGGTGATGTACAATCGTAGGGGAAGAGGGGTGAGTGTGGTGGCTAGATACTTGGTAGTGGCGCACCAGACGGCGGGCAGCCCCGAGCTTTCGAAGCAAGTCGAGGCTCTCGCGGCTAGCGATCCCGGCGCAGAGTTTGTTCTGTTGGTCCCGACCACGCCGGTGCAGCATCTGCTGACCTGGGTTGAGGGCGAGGCCCGGGCGGTAGCTGAGCGAGCTGCGGAGGTCGCCCAAACCCATCTTGAGGCGGCCGGAGCAAGAGTCCTCCGTGCCGGCGTGGGAGACTCATCGCCGATGCTGGCTATCGAGGACGAACTGCGGGACAACCCCGGACTGTACGACGCCCTCGTCATCTGCACCCTTCCGGCCGGCGTCTCCCGCTGGCTTCGGCTGGACCTGCCCCATCAGGCGGAGCGCAAGTTCGCCCTGCCCGTCATCCACGTCGTCGCCGCGCCCCGGGTGGCTGCGGCGAAGCGCGAGCCCGCCTAGGACGGGCGCTGTCCGCACGACACTCGAGCCGACCGGCCCTCGCCCCTGTGCTATAATCGCGCCGCTATGGTCGATGTGCCCCTGCCCTACGGCGACGCCATCGTGAAGGTCAGCCTCCCCGACCGCACGCAGCTCGTGGGCGGCGGCGACGGCGGCCCTCGCATACCGCCGGTCGCAGACCAGGCGGCCGCCGTCCGCGAGGCCCTGGCCAGCCCCATCGGCCTGCCGCGACTCGGCCAGCTCGTGCGGCCCGGCGCCCGCGTCCTCATCGCTTTCGACGACCC
>JACPQO010000264.1 GCA_016190405.1 Chloroflexota bacterium
CTGGAACCACCGCTACGAATCCCGCCGCCCCCACCAGGCCCTCGGTTACCTCACACCCGACCAGTTCTACCAACAGTGGGCCGCAGACCACCAAAGAAAGGAGGCGGTGTCCGATATGTCCTGACCCCGCACACACGGTTGACACTGGCGGGCGTGTTTCCTATCATCGCAGCGAACCACATATCGGCGCGCCGAACCATCACGGGGCGGGGGAACCAGCCCAGGGGTGAAGTCGTCGTAGGCGACAGGGCTACTTTCCGGTCCTAACCCGTCAGCTAACCCCGCAGGCGTGGGAGAGGTCGATCCAATCACCGGGGTCGGCTTTTTCTTTGCCTGCGCGGTGCCAGGCTGAGGACCAGGAGGAGAGCCATCGAGCCAGAGGGCCCGTTCGCTGCCGGTAGCCCCTTCATAGACAGTCCTTTCCCAGGCGCCGAGAGAGGCGCCGCCGCCGCCACCCTCTCCATCTCGACCGTGGAGGCCACGGCCCTGGCCCCCGCCGTCGACGCCGCTACCCTGGCCTTAGAGCCGCCGGCGGCGCCTCGCTCCGTCCGCAGACGGGAACGGCTCCTCCTCAAGCGGGCCCTGGAGACCCTCCCCTTCCTGATCACGCTGGTCGTCATCACATCCCTGGTATGGGGCCCTCTGCTGGCCCCCATACCGTTCGTCATCGCCATCCTCGGTTTCCACGCCTACTGGACGTGGCGGTCTCAGATGAACGGCGCTCACGCCCTGAAGGGCTACCTCTTGCTTCGCCGCCACCGGAAGACCGACTGGCGGCAGCGCTACGAACAGCACAGGGCCGAAGGCAGACCGTGCCTGGATTGGGAGCAGGTCCGCCACATCGTCATCATCCCCAACTACACCGAGAGCGCCGAAAAGCTGCGCCCCGGCCTGGACTCCCTGGCCAGCTCAGAGGCGGCCCCCCAGATCGTCGCCGTTCTGGCCATGGAGGAGCGGGAGGGAGAGGAAGGACAGCGAAGGGCGGCCCTGCTCCAGCGGGAGTATGAGGGCAGGATAGGCACGGTGTTCGCGACCTTCCACCCCTGGGGCCTGCCGGGCGAGGTCGCCGGCAAGTCCTCGAACGAGAACTGGGCGGCCCGTCGCGCCAAGGAGTACCTGGTCGATCGCTGCGGCCACGACATCGACCACGTGACGATCACCAGTTGTGACGCCGACACCGTTTTCGACCCCAAGTACTTCAGCTGCCTCACGTACATGTTCGCCACCGATCCCAACCGGTACCGCCGCTTCTGGCAGGCCCCTATCTTCTTCTACAACAACATCTGGGATGTGCCGGCGCCCCTGCGCATGGCCCACTGCCTCTCCGGCCTCAACCATATCGCCCGCCTCTCGCGCAGCTTCTTCCGCATGGTGTTCCCCCAGTCGACGTACAGCCTGAGCCTGCGCATGGCCCACGAGGTCGACTACTGGGACCCGGACACCATCCCCGAAGACTGGCACATGTTCCTGAAGTGCTACTACCAGTTGCGCGGCGAGGTCGAGGTGGAGTCGATGTACACCGTCCTGTACATGGATGGGGTCAGGTCCAAGAGCTACCTGGGCACCTTCCACAACTACTTCCAGCAGTCGGTGCGACACGCCTGGGGCTGCACTGACATCGCCTATGCCGCCCAGCAGCTGGCCGACCACCCCGAGATCCCCCTGGCCAGGCGGCTGCAGCGCTTCTGGGCGGTGAGCGAGAGTCATCTCCTGTGGTCCACCCAGTGGTTCCTCATCACCATGTCCAAGGTGATCCCGAACCTCGTGGGCTCCGTCTCCGGCGCCCAGGTCCCGGCCTGGTTTCCCTTCGTCTCCTACTGGGTCCTGTTGCCCTGCCTGGCCACCCTGCTCCTGCTCTTGTTCCTGGACTTCGTCATGCGCCCCAAGCGTCCCTCCGCGTTTCGCTGGTGGCACTTTCCGGTCCAGTACGGCCAGTACTTCTTCATGGCCTTCATCACCTTCTTCAGCTCGGCCCTGCCGGCGCTGGCCGCTCAAGCCAGGCTGGCGCTCAACAGGCGCCTGGAGTACCGGGTCACCGAGAAGGCTTAGGCCGTACTGTACCGGGCCCGCCTAGCGCAGGCGGCCCTACTCGTACCGCAGCGCCTCGGCCGTAGGGATGGTGGCCGCCTGGCGCGAGGGGATCCAGGTCATGAGCAGGGACGCGGCGTACGTGAAAACGGCGATGAAGGCTATCTGGAGCCAGGGCACGAAGTAGCCGCTGCCGCTGCCCGGAAACTCGTCGCTGGTCACCAGGAAATACGACAGCCACAGCCCCAGACCGATCCCGGACAGGATCCCCAGCAGGGTGACGAAGGATGACTCCATCAGGAAGCTCAGGGCCACCGTGCCCCGCTTGTAGCCGATGGCCCGCAGCATGCCGATCTGCTGGCGGCGCTCGACCACCGTGCGGAAAGCGATAACTCCTACGGCGGCGATCCCCACGAACAGCCCCAGCCCCATGAACGCCTGCATCAGGTAGAGGAAGTTGCGCGACAGCGCCTGGTTGCGGTCCGCGATCTCTTTCAGCGAGTCTGCCTGCGCCCCCGCGGTCACCAGCGTAGACTCAATCTCCTTGGCGACCCGCTTTGAGTCGTGCGGGTCATTCAGGGCCACGTAGTGCAAGGAGAACTTGGGCTCGCCGAGCACCTCACGGAACACCGAGTCCCGCACAAAGACGCCCTGGAAGTTGCTGCTGGACGCGAAGGTTATGATGCCGACGATCTGTAGCTTCTCCGTGGCGCCGGAGACCGGGTTTCGCACCTCCAGGGGCACCGGGTCGAAGACGCTGTCTTTGATCTCGACACCGGAGAGACTGAACTCGCGGGGCCCGAAGCCGGAGCGTACGGCAAAGTCATCGATGATCGCCGCATCGTCCCGCGTCCTTAGCGCCTGCCACACGGCCTCGTCGCTCTCGTAGCCCCGGGCGCGGGCTTCCAGGCGGATGTCGCCGCCGTCCACGAAGGCGTCGTCGACACCCTTCACCGGGTAATCCTGGAACTTGGCGTCCGGCGAACTGCGCACCTGGGTGGCGCTGAAGCCGCCGGCCAGGCCGATGCGGCCCACCGCGCGGAACTCATCGGGGGCAGCAGAGCCCGCCGCGTGGAGCGTCGAGGACAGGTCCTCTATCGGGTTGTTGGCGTTCTCCATCACCTGGACGTCCCACCCCCCGCGCGCTTCGTCGGTCAGGAACAGGCGGTCGAAGTTGAGATTCATGGTGGACATCATAGTGAGGGCAAAGACGACCAGCGAGATCATGGCCAGGGTCATGCCGGTGCGGAACTTACTGCTCAGGGGATAGGCGACAGCGGTCTTCAGGGCCGGCAAGATGGAGCCGAAGAAGCCGCCGGCCCAGGACAACACGCCGAGGACCACGTCCGAGTTGTAGATGACAACGAAGGTTGAGGCCGTGACCATGGCGATGCCGCTGAGAAAGAACATCTCGACGTCGCCCTCCAGCGGCCCGAACAGCCACTCCAGGCGCTGGCCAGCCACGAAGCCCCACACTACCAGCAACAGGACACCCACGCTGGTGAAGACGGGGCGCTCCGGCAGCCCGGCGAAACGCAGCACGACGGCGGCGCCGGCCCCCATCAGGGAGAACCCGAGGGCAAACGGAAAGGCCTGGTTGCTGCTCATCCCCGTGACGAATAGAAGCGCCCCGACAACAATCATCGAAGACCAGAAGGCGAGCCCTCGCCAGCCCATGCGGCGGCCCGAGGGCTCCGGGATATCGCGGATGGCACGGACTATGTTGAGCTTGGACACCCGCCAGGAGGCGAACGTCACGGTGATGAACGTCAGGACGACGCCCAGGCTGTACGAGATCACGAGCGTCCGCAGCGTGACGTAGGGCGTTATCGATATGCCAAACTGCGAGAAGATGGCCGCCATGGCGTAGGCCAGAGCGAAGGCCACCAGGATCCCCAGCAGCGCGCCCACCATGGCCGACAGGATGTTGTAGGCGGTGCCCTCGGACATGAACATCTGCACCAGATGGTCGCGCTTCATGCCCACAGCCCGCGCCATGCCCATCTCCGACTTCCGCTCCGCCGCCAGCATCACGAAGATCATCACGATAAGAAGCATGCCGGCGCCGATGGAGAACAGGCCCATGAGGAGGAAGAACGTGGTCATGAAGTTGCCGAACTGTTCCGCCAGCTTCACGGCATCGTTCTTGCTGTCGCCCATGGCCAGGTTGAGGCCGTTTTCACGGATGAGCCCCTTTAGTTGGTCCTCAACGCCGTCCGTCAGGTGCAGCGTGTCGCGCACGCCGCCGTTGAGCGACACGGCGATGAAGTCGACCCGGTCGTGCCCCAACAGACCTTGGAGCGTGTCCAGCCGCGTCACCAGGCCCAGGCGGGACTCCGTGCTGTTGGCGCCGGTCAGCACCCGGTCCTCCACCACGTCGACGACCGTAAAGGCCTGCGGCTCTAGGTTGATATAGACCTGTAGTTCCTGGCCGGGCTTCGCATCCAGCTCGCCGGCTGCTGACTTGTTGATGTACAGCTCGTCCGGCCCGAGGGTCGATACGTCCAGCGGACGGCCGGTGGTGGCCGAAACGACATCGGGGAAGGCGGCCAGGCGCGCGGCGTCCAGGCCGGTCATGGAGATCGAGGGCTCGCTGAGATCGGTCGCCGGGTTGACGACGGGTACCTCTTCGTAGAGAACGCCGGCGTAGCCATCGACGTCCGGCAGCTTCGCCCGGTCGAGAGCGCCTGTGAACGCCTGATACTTGTCGCCGGGGACATCGCGGGAGGCAGCGACAACCGGGCTGCCAGCGTCGCCGTGTCCCGGCAGTACGCCTGCGCCGGAGCTCTCGCTCTTCGCTTCCACGGTGATATCGACGTGGCCCAGGAGGCTGTACGCCTGGTCGCTGATGCTGTAGTCCACCGTATCGCCGGTGGTGAAGGCCGCCGAGATGATGAGGGTGCTCAACATCAGCCCCAGGACGATGAGCACGGTCTGGGCGACCCGCCGGGGCATGTTGCGCAGCCCCATCTTGAACACGATGGTGTGGCGCAGGGCGACGTACCCCACGGCAGTCAGCGAGATGGCCAGCAGGGCAAGCAGGGCCACCATGATGTAGTTCATGGGGACGCCGAACAGGCTGTCCATGGCTAGCCTGTGGGGGCGGCCGGCGTTTCCACGCCCGCTTCCCGGCCGGGCAGGCGCTCGTCGCTGATGATGTGGCCGTCCTGCATGCGAACGATGCGCCCGGTGCGCTCGGCGACCTCGCGGGCGTGGGTGACCAGGACGAAGGTCTGGCCGTGCCGTTTGTTGAGGTCGCACAGGATGTCCATGATCTCGCCGGCGTTGGTGCTGTCCAGGTCGCCGGTGGGCTCATCGCCCCAGACGATGGCCGGATCGTTCACCAGGGCACGGGCGATGGTTACCCGCTGGCGCTCGCCGCCGGACAGCTCGGCCGGCTTGTGCGGGGCCCACTCCCGCAGGTGGACGCGGTCCAGCGCCTCCAGGGCCCGCTGTCGGGCCTGCCGGGCCGGCACGCCCGAGACCAGCAGCGGCAGCTCCACGTTCTCCACCGCTGACAGGACCGGCAGCAGGTTATAGAACTGAAAGACGAAGCCCATGCGCCGGGCTCGATAGTCGGTCTTCTGGTTGTCCGACATAGTGCTCAGGTCGACGCCGTCCACACGGATGCGGCCGCCGTCGACGACATCGAGGCCGGACAGGCAGTTGAGGAGGGTGGTCTTGCCGCAGCCGGAGGGGCCCATAATGGCCACCATCTCGCCGCGGCGGATGGTGAGGCTGACGCCGCGCAGGGCCTTCACCTGCACCTTACCGGTGTCGTAGGTCTTGACGACGTCGACAGCTTCGATGATGACGCCGGGGTCGGCCGTCGCCGGTTCCGGCGGCGGGCTTGATTCGGGCTTAGTGATGGGCAATGTCTGGATTCTCTTCTAGCTTGTGGCGGGGCGGTTTCGGGCCTGTCAGTCCATTCTAAGGGCTGGCGGGCAGCGCGGTAAAGATTTGTGACGGTTGGAACAATCGGCCCGACGATAGCCGCCGCTGAAGTACATCCGCGAGGCGAACGGCGAGGCGCTCGCCGGCCTCACGCGCGGTCGGGGCGCTGCCCAGCAGCGCCGCCATAGACGTCACCCCCCGGTCGGCGATGCCACAGGGGACGATGCGCTGGAACCAGGCTAGGTCCACATCCACGTTCAGGGCCAGGCCGTGGCTGGTCACCCAGCCGCCTTCGGTGCCCCGGGGCCGGCTGACTCGCACGCCGATGGCGGCGATCTTGTCGCCGCGGACCCAGACGCCGGTGAGGCCGGCCTCCCGGTGGGCGGCGATAGCATAGCCGGCGAGGGTGCGGATGACCGCCTCTTCCAGGGCACGTACGTAGCCAACGACGCTCAGATCCGCAGCGCGCAGGTCGATGACGGGATAGGCGATGAGCTGGCCGGGGCCGTGGAACGTTATGTCACCGCCGCGGTCGCTGGCGATGACAGGCGCGCCCAGGGAAGCCTCGGGCAGCCGCAGGTGGACGCCGGCGCCACGGCGGCCGGTGGTATACACGGGTGGGTGCTCCAGGAGGAGCAGGGTGTCCGGGACCTCGCCGGCGGCGCGGCGGGCGGCGATCTCGCGCTGAAGGCGCCAAGCCTCCTCGTATTCGACCCGGCCCAGCCAAGTGGCCTGGAGAGGGGCCCGCGCCATCAATCGATGCCCGTCTCGGGGCCGAAGGCCTCCAGACGCCGCTTGACCTCGCCCAGGAAGGCGCCGGCCTGGGCGCCGTCCAGGATGCGGTGGTCGAAGGAGAGACAGAGGGTGACCACGGACCGCACGGCTATGGCGTCGTCGGCCACGACGACCGGCCGTTTGCTGATCGCCTCCAGGCTGATGATGGCGGCCTGGCCCTGGTTGATGATGGGCATGGAGACGATGGAGCCGAAGGCGCCCGTGTTGTCTACGGTGAACGTCCCGCCCTGCACGTCGTCCAGCTGCAGCTTGCCAGCCCGCGCGCGCTCCGAGAGGTCATGGATGGCGCCGGCCAGGCCGGAGACGCTGAGCCGGTCGGCGTCACGTATGACGGGGACGATGAGTCCGCGCTCCGTAGCCACGGCGATGCCGATGCCGATGCGCTTCTTGAGCACGATGCGGTCCTCGGCCCAGGAGGCGTTCAGGTAGGGGTGCGCCGGCAGGGACTGGGCGACCGCGTGCACGGCGAACGGCAGGTACGTCAGGTCGAAGCCGTGCCGCTGGCGAAAGGCCTCCTTCAGAGCCTGCCGGAGCGCCACCAGGCCGGTGACGTCGGCGTCCATGGCCAGCCAGGCGTGGGGAGCGCTGAACTTGGAGGCCGCCATGCGCCGGGCGATGGTGCGGCGAATGGCGGTCAGGGCGACCGCTTCCTCTTCGCCGGGTGCCTCGGCCGGCGGGGCCTCGGGCCGGGCCGCGGCGGGCGCAGGCGCGATCTTGCCCCCGGCTGCCGCGCGGACGTCATCTTCGACGATGCGACCGCCCGGGCCGCTACCCGCGACCTGCGCCAGGTCCACGCCCAGCTCCTGGGCCAGACGCCGCACGCGGGGCGTGGCCCGCTGCCGCTCGGCCGGCGCACCGCGCCCGGCGGGGGCCGCCTTCGGCGGCTCCTTCGGGGCCTCAGCCGGCGCGGCCTCCGCAGGCTCTTCGCGGGGTACGGGTGGCGCCGCCTCGGCAGGCACCTCGCCAGCCACCTCCTCGATGACGGCCAGCGCCTCGCCGACGACTACCGTGGCCCCCTCCTGGGCCAGGATCTCCTTCAGCGTGCCAGAGACGGGGGACGGCAGCTCCACGTTCACCTTGTCGGTGTTAATCTCGACGATCGGCTCGTACTTGTCGACGCGCTCGCCGGGCCGCTTGAGCCAGCGCTCGACGGTGCCCTCGGTGACCGTCTCGCCGACCTCCGGCATCTTCAGGGTAAAGGCCATGACACGCCTCCGATCAGCCTATCTCTTCGAAGGTGGTCGCCCAAAGGCGCTCCTTCCCGCTCGCCCTGAGGCCTGTCCTGAGCCCAGTCGAAGGGCCCTCGAAGGGCGAGCGGGGCGAGAACCTGCCGCTCATCCCTTCGACTCCGCCCAGGACAGGGCTTCGACAGGCTCTCAGCACGAGCGGGTCGGGAGGCCCCGTGACGGCGGAAACTTCCTGCGAGCAGTGTGCTTTCATGCTCCATAGTGCCGCTACGCTCCCCCGATGACTCGGGGCGGCCTCGATTATACCCCTAAGCCTCCCAAGCCCAGGCTTCATCCGGGACGGGTTACAGAGCAGCCGTGGCTAGTACGCCGCTAACTGCCTGATGACGGCGACGATCTTCTGTGGGTTGGGCAGGATGTACTCCTCCAGGACGCTGGAGAAGGGGGAGATAGGCACATCCGGAGAGGCCACACGGGTCACCGGCCCGTCGAGGTAGTCGAACGCTTCCTGAGCGATGACGGCGGCCACCTCGGCGCCGAAGCCGCCGGTCAGGTTGTCCTCGTACACGATCAGCGCCTTGCCGGTCTTCTTGACGGACTCCAGGACGGTCTCCTTGTCCAGCGGCTTCACGGTGCGCAGGTCGATGACCTCCGCGCTCAAGCCGTCTTCCTTCGCCACGGTCTCGGCGGCGGCCAGCGAGTGGTGGAGCATCATCCCGTAGGTGATGAGGGTCATGTCCTTGCCTGGGCGCTTGACCTCCGCCTGGCCGATGGGGATAGTGTACTCCTCATCGGGGACCTCCTGGCGGTACAGCCGGTACGCCTTCTTGTGCTCCAGGAAGACAACGGGATTAGGGTCGCGGATGGCGGACTTCAGCAGGCCCTTGGCGTCGTAGGGGGTGGCCACGCAGACCACCTTGAGGCCGGGGACGTGGGCGTAGAAGGCCTCGATGCTCTGGGAGTGATAGGGGCCGCCGTGGATGCCGGCACCGTACGGCGTGCGCACGACGATGGGGCAGTTCCAGGCGCCGTTGGAGCGGTAGTGCAGCCGGGCCGCCTCGCTGACGATCTGGTCCAGGGCCGGGTGGCTGAAGTCGGCGAACTGGATCTCGGCGATGGGGATGATGCCGTTCAGGGAGGCGCCGATGGCCACCCCCACGATGGCGGACTCGGCCAGCGGCGTGTCGATGCAGCGGTCGGGCCCGAACTCATCGCGCAACCCCTGCGTAGCGCGGAAGACGCCGCCCTCGCCGACGTCCTCGCCCATGACGATGATCCGCTCGTCGCGCTTCATCTCTTCGGACATGGCGTCCCGTACGGCTTCGACCATAGTCTTCTCGGCCATCGCTATCCCCCCCTCTCCTCGACGTAGACGTGCTCCAGGGCCGTCTCCGGGTCCGGCGAAGGCGCCTTCTCGGCGTATTCGGTGGCGTCATCGACCTCCTGGGCGGCGTTCTTCTGGAAATCCTCCAGTGCGCGGGCGTTGGCTACGTCGTGCCCCGTGAGCCAGGCCTCGAACCGCTTGATGGGGTCCTTCTTCGCCCACTCCTCCACCTCCTCGCGAGAGCGATACCGGCGGTCGTCGTCGTCGCTGGAGTGGGGCACCAGGCGGTAGGTCTTGGCCTCGATGAATGTGGGCCCCTCGCCTTTGCGGGCCCGCTCGTGGACCTCTTTGGCCGCCGCGTACACGGCCAGCAGGTCGTTGCCGTCCACGGTGACGCCAGGGAAGCCGTAGCCCTGGGCGCGCACGGCCACGTTCTCCACCGCCGCCTGCTTGCTCCAGGGCACGGAGATGGCGTACTGGTTGTTCTCGCAGACGAAGATCACGGGCAGCTTGTGGATGCCGGCGAAGTTCATCGCCTCGTGGCAGTCGCCGGTACTGGTGGCGCCGTCGCCGAAGTAGACCGCCGTCACCTCGTCGGTGCCCCGCAGCTTGGAGGCGAAGGCGATGCCGGCGGCGTGGGGAAGTTGGGTGGCCACCGGCGCCGAGCCGCTAACGATGCGCAGCTTGGGGTCGCTGAAGTGGCTGGGCATGTTGCGACCGCCACCGCTGATGTCCTCTGCCCTGGCGAAGAAGGCCAGCAGCAGGTCGCGCGGCGTCTGCCCGATGGTCAGCGCGACGCCGATATCGCGGTAGTAGGGCACCACCCAGTCGAGTCCGGGCCGGAGGACAGAGGCCGTCCCCACCTGCGCCGCCTCGTGGCCCTCGCCGCTGATGGCGAAGGGGCCCTTCCCCATGCGGTTGAGCATGCGCTCCCGCTGGGCCACGGCCCGCGCCAGCAGCATTCTGTAGTACATGTCCAGTAGCTGATTCTTGGTCAGCCCCATGGCGCCGGAGATCTCCTTCACCGAAACCAAGGTTATCGCCTCCTCCTCACCAGTAGATGCTGATTCCCGCCGAAAGCTGGGCCGCCTCGCCCAGCACCTCGCTCAGGGTCGGATGCGGATGGATGTTGCTTCCCACCTCCCACGCGGACGCTTCCAGAAAGCGGGCCAGAGACGCCTCCGAGATCAGCTCCGAGGCGTGGTGGCCGATGATGTGCGCCCCCAGCAGGTCGCCGGAGCCGGCGTCATAGACGAGCTTGGCGAACCCCTCCGGCTCGTCCTGGATCAGGGCCATAGCATTATAGCGGAACGAGAAGCGCTGGCTCTTGATGTTGCGCCCGGCCTTGCGGGCCTCCTGCTCGGTCAGCCCGACGGCCGCCACCTGAGGGCGGCTGTAGGTCACGCGGGGCGCGCGGCCGTAGTCCAGCGGTTGGACCTCCTTCCCAGCGATCGACTCGGCGGCCAGGAACCCCTCGGCGGCGGCCACGTGGGCCAGCAGCAGCCCGCCGATGGCGTCGCCGACGGCATACACCGTTGGCTCCTCGGTGCGATATCTCTCGTCCACGGCGATGAAGCCCCGGTCCAGCTTGACGCCGGTGTTCTCCAGCCCCAGGCCGTCGGTGACGGCTTCGCGGCCCACGGCTACGAGGACTGCGTGGCCCTGGATTGTCTTCTCCTGGCCTTCCTGCTGGACCGTGAGCTCCACCATGTTGTCGTACGTGCGCGTCCCTTCAGGTAAGACGCGGGCCGAGGTCATGATGTTGGCGCCACGCGCGGCCAGCGCCTTGGCCAACGCCTTCCCCACGTCGGCGTCCTCCAGGGGAAGGATGGTGGGCATCATCTCGACCAGGCTGACCTGGGAACCGATATCCAGGTAGAAGGAGGCGAACTCGGCGCCGACAGCGCCCGCCCCCACGATGACGATGGACTGGGGTGGCTCCGGCAGCTCCAGCAGGTAGTCGGAGTTCAGCACCCGGACGCCGTCGGTGGGGAGGCCCGGCAGCTCCTTGGGCCGGGAACCGGTGGCCAGGACGACGTGCCTGGCGTTGAGGGTTCGCCCGTTGGCCGAAACCTGGGTGGGAGATAGAAGGCTGGCCTGCCCCTCTATGATCTCGATCTTGTGCTTCTGGATGACGGAGCGCAGGCTCTTGTGGAGGGTGTCGACGACGTGCCGCTTGCGGGCGGCGACGGCCGCGTAGTCCAGGGCGATGTTATCGGCGCGGACGCCGAAGGTGTTGCTCTTGCGGACCAGAGAGAGGGTCTCGGCGGTCTCCAGGAGGACCTTGGTGGGGATGCAACCCTTGTGCAGGCAAGTGCCGCCGACCTTGTCGCGCTCCACGATGGCGGCGGTGAGGCCCAATTGGGTGGCCCTAATGGCGGCCGTGTAGCCGCCGCTGCCGCCGCCGATCACTACAAGGTCGAAATCGTCCACAACCTGCCTTCCTGCCAGCGGCTCCGGCCGGGCCGATAGGCGATATCGACAACTTCAATTACAGAAATGCGAATCACCTATCGTCATTATCCCAGCCCCCGCCTGAAGGTGTCAACGGGCCAAAGGGCTCGTCAGTAGCGGGCCAGATGGGGTAGACTAGGCGCTGCCTGTCGAGCGCAGATATGAGTACAAGAGTCGCCATCGTCGGCATCGGCCACACGGCGTTCCGGGCTACGAGTCCCGGCGTCTCCTACAAGGAGATGATGTTCGAGGCCGCCACCAAGGCCTACGCCGACGCGGGGCTTGACGCCCGCAAGGAGATCGACTCGTTCCTGAGCTGCTCCGAGGACCTCAACGAGGGCACCAGCATCTTCGACGAGTACGTGCCCGACCAGATCGGCGGCGCCCAACGCCCCGTCTACACCGTGGGCGGCGACGCTATTCAGGGCATGGCCACGGCCTACATGCAGATCCTCAGCGGCGTGGCCGGCGTCGTTGCCGTCGAGGCGCACAGCAAGGCCTCCAACATCCTGACGCCGGAGCGGGTGCACGCCCTGGCCCTCGACCCCACCTTCGTGCGGCCCCTGGATGTGCACCCGGAGTTCGTGGCCGGCCTGGAGGCGGACGCCTACCTACGGGCCACGGGCTGCGGCCGTGAGCAGTGCGCCCACGTGGTGGCCAAAAACCACCGTAACGCCCTGTCGAACCCTTCGGCGGCCTACGGCGCCGCCATCGACCCGGAGGACGTGCTGGCCTCGCCGCCGGCCTTCGAGCCTCTGTCGCAGCTGGACGTCAGCAGCAGCGCCGACGGCGGCACGGTCATCGTCCTGGCCTCGCAGGAGCGGGCGAAGGCCCTGGGCGGGGCGGCGGTTTGGGTCCGCGGCATTGGCTGGAGCAATGGCAGCTTCTCCCTATCCAGTCGGGACTGGGCGCAGGCCGAATACGCGCGGCTGGCCGCCAAGATGGCCTACCGGATGGCGGGGATCAAGGAGCCGCGGCGCGAGGTGCAGTTCGCGGAGGTGGACGACACCTACTCCTACAAGGAGCTCCAGCACCTGGAGGCGCTGGGCCTGTTCGAGCCCGGGAGAGCCGGTCCAGCAACCAAGGAGGGGCTGACGGGGCGCGACGGCCGGTTCCCGGTGAACGTCTCGGGCGGCAGCCTGGGCGTGGGACGGCTGCTGGAGGCCAGCGGCGCCCAGCGGGTCATCGAAGTCGTGCGGCAGCTGCGCGGCGAGGCCGGGCCCCGCCAGCTCCCGAACGTGCACGTGGGGCTGGCCCAGTCCTGGCGCGGTGTGCCCACGGCCAGCGGCGCGGTGGTGGTTCTGAGCAATGCGTAGTAGGATGCTGGAGGTTAGAGGTTGGATGGTGGAGGCGGGGTCTAGCTTCCAACTTCCAACCTCCAATCTCCAGGCAGCGGTCTCCCGGAGGGGCGGTCTTGGCCTCCCGTAGGGTAGCCGTCGTCGGGGCGGGCATCACCAAGTTCATGCGGCGCGCCCTGGAGACTGGCCCGGAGCTGGCCTGGGAGGCGTCCAGCATGGCCCTGGCGTCCTGCGGCCTGGGCCTGAAGGACATCGACGGCGTGGTCATCGGCTCGGCGCCGGACGCCTTCGATGGCGTACACATGAAGGCGGAATTCCTGGCCGATGGCGCCGGCGGTTGGGGCCGGCCGGTCACCCGGCCCTACGCCGGCGGCGGCACCGGCGTCCTGCTGCCCGTCCACGGCTGGATGCACATCGCCTCGGGCCTGTTCGACACCTGTCTGGTGGTGGCCGAGGAGAAGATGTCCACGGCCCACCCGCACCCGCAGGGGGCCTTCATCACCATCTTCGACAATATCCTGGAGCGGCCTCTGGAGCCCAACCTGATCTGGATCTTCGCCCTGGAGATGCGGCGCTACATGGAGGCGTACGGCATCACCAAGGAGGAGATCGCCCTGGTTTCCGTCAAGAACAAACGCAACGCCATGGACCACCCGGCGGCGCAGGTGGCCGGCGACATCACGGTGCAGGACGTGCTGGAGTCCGAGCTGATGGTCTGGCCGGTGAACCGGCTGGACATTAGCCCGGTGAGCGACGGCGCCGTGGCCCTGGTCCTGGCCTCGGAGGAGAAGGCGCGCCGCATCACCGATAAGCCGGTGTGGATCGAGGGTGTGGGCTGGAACCTGGACACCACCTACTGGACCAACCGCGACCTGGCCTACCCCGAGTACGTCGAGCGCGCGGCTCGTATGGCCTACCGGATGGCGGGGATCAAGGAGCCGCGCCAGGAGATCAACATCGCGGAGCCCTACGACCCGTTCTCGTACAAGGAGCTGCACCACCTGGAGGGGCTCATGCTGTGCGGCAAGGGCGAGGCGCCCAAGATCACCGCCGACGGCGTCACGCAGCGCAGCGGCGACCTGCCGGTCTGCCCCTCCGGCGGGCTGCTGGGCGTGGGCAACCCCATCGCGGCGGCGGGTCTGATGAAGGTGTCCGAGATCTTCTGGCAGTTGCGGGGCGAGGCGGGCGCCCGCCAGGTGCCCGGCCAGCCCAAGAAGGGGCTGGCCCAGGCGTGGGGCGACCTGATGCAGGTAGGCACGGTCATAGTGATGGGGGTGTAGATGCGTGCGTTAGGGATGCAACACCGCAGGTTGAAACCTGCGGCATCGGCGGCGGATGAAGCCGCTGGTTTTAACCCGCGGTGGGGCTTCCAACATTGTTCGCACCGCACCGCCGGGGATGCGGGATCAATCCGGACTGATGCCGCAGGTTTCAACCTGCGGTCGAGGGCCCCTGTCTTCCCATGACACGCCTTTCGCGCGACCAACTGCCTGGCATGCCCCTGAGCGACGCCCAGGTGCGCCGCCGCGAGGTCCTCACCCACGAGCTGGAGCCGCAGGCGCGCTACGCCTGGGACACCGGCGTGGCCATCGGTCGCTTTCTGGAGGGACTCAAGGAGGGACATCTGCTGGCCCGTCGCTGCCACAAATGTCAGCGCGTGCTGCTGCCGCCGCGCATGTTCTGCGAGCAGTGCTTTCGCCCCACCGACGAATGGGTGACCGTCCCCGACACCGGCAAAGTGAACACTTACTCCATCTCCCATATCCGCTGGGACGCCAGCCCTCTGGAGGAACCTATCGTCATCGGCGTTATCGAGATCGACGGCACCAGCCACGGCGGCCTCCTCCACTACCTGGGCGGGATCGACGGCGACGACGTTCGCATCGGGATGAAGGTGCGGGCGGTCTGGAAGCCCGCGGCCGAGCGGGAGGGCTCCATCCTGGACATTCTCCACTTCCGGCCCGCCTAGGAGTCGATATGGGTTCCCTGGAGCACATCGAGCGCGTCACCGACCTGAGGGCCTGGCCGGGCGACTTCCCGGTCAGCCACCTGTACACCATGGGGCTGGCCGGCGAGCGCTTCCTGCGCGAGATCAAGGAGAAGGGGCGCTTTCTGGGTGCCCGCTGCGAGCCGTGTGGCTACACCTACCTGCCGCCGTCCCTCTTCTGCCCCCGCTGCTTCCGCCGCCTGGAGGACTGGCGGGAGGTGGGCCCCGCCGGCGTGGTGCGGGCCCGCACAACCGTGCACATAGACCTGGACGGGCGGCGGCTGGGTCAGCCGCAGGGCGTGGCCTTGATTCAGCTGGACGGCGCCGATGGGCTGCTGGTCCACTTCGTCGAAGACGGGGTAGGGGTTGGCCGGCGGGTGACGGCGGTGTTCAAGGAGCCGGCGGCCCGCGAAGGCTCCATCCTGGACGTGGAGTGCTTCCGGGCGCTCTAGGGCGAACGCCGGGACGCTACGCAGGCTGAAGGCCTGCGGCTACTCTGGAAGGAAGAAGATGGACTTCCGGTTCAGCGAATCCGAAGAGCGCCTCCGACGGGAGGCCTGCGACTTCCTGACCCAGGAGTTGCGAACCACCCACACGTCGGACCCGGCGCCCATGCCGCCCGGCTACATGCCGGCCCGCGATTTCGAGCGCAAGCTGGGCGAGCGGGGCTGGCTGGCCTTAAGCTGGCCACCCGATTACGGGGGTGGGGGCCGCCCCGTCATCGAGCAGTTCATCGTGGAGGAGGAGGTGGCGCTGCACGGGGGCCCGGCCAGCGACGCCATCGCCCGGGTCATCGTGGCGCCCATCCTTCTGGCCTGCGGCAGCGAGGAGCAGAAGCGCGTCTATCTCCCCCGCCTGGCCCGCGGCGAGATCACCTTCTGCCTGGGCTACACGGAGCCGGAGTCGGGCTCCGACCTGGCGTCGCTCCAGACCAGGGCCGTCCGCGAGGGGGACGACTACGTCATCAACGGGCGCAAGGTGTTCACCAGCGGCGCCGAGTCCAGCGAGTACTGCTGGCTGGCGGCGCGCACCCATCCTGACGCGCCCAAGCACGCCGGTCTGTCCGTGTTCATCGTGCCCATGGACTCGCCCGGCGTTGAGGTAAGGCCCCTGGTTAACCTGCTGGGCGAGGGCTGGTTCAACGAGGTGGTGTTCGAGAACGTGCGCGTGCCCGCCGCCGAGCGCGTCGGCGGCGAGAACGGCGGCTGGGAGGTCCTGACCTCGGCTCTGGGGGTCGAGCGGATCACCATCTACCGGACCTTCTTGCACCTGCGCGCGCTGTGGGCGCTGGCGCGCTACGCCCGGACGCCCGTCGATGGCGCCAGGCTGTGGGACAACGCTGAGACCCGCCAGCGCCTGGCCCAGCTGCGCATCGACTTCGAGGTGGCCCGCCTCCTCCTGTACCGGGCCGTGCAGATGCACAGCGGGGGACAGGAGTTCCGGGCCCAGGCGGCGATGGTGAAGCTGTTCAACACGGAGCTGGTGCAGCGGCTGTACCAGACAGGGGTGGCCTTGCTTGGTCCCTACGGGGCGCTGATGGAGGGACCGCGGACTCTATGGAACGGCGCCATCGGCCACGCCTACCTGTCGGCGGTGCAGGAGACCATCGGCGCCGGTACGTCCGAGGTGCAGCGGGAGATCATCGCCCTGCGCGGCCTGGGCCTACCGCGCGGCTGAGGCGTCAGGTCTCCAGCGCCTCCTTCAGCTTTTCCAGAGAGGCCTCCAGTTCGTTCTGGAAGAAGCGGGCCATCATGAACCAGGCCATGAAGGCTCCCAGAACCCCGAACGGCGGCTTATAGTTCACCGTCCATTCCACGCGCGTACCGCCGTTGATCGGGATGAAGGTCATCCTCTCGTCGGCTTCCAGATAGCCGGTGAAATGACGGGCAAAGGCCTCAGCGGGCTCATACTCGGTCCAGGTGCCCTCCAGCAGGCGCGCCTGGGGGCCCACTTTGAACTTCGTGCGGTCGGTCGTGCCGGCGCTCTTGCCGTCGCCGGAGGTGATGACGATCTCCTGGATCCAGGTGGTCCATTCGGGCTGCTTTGAGACGTCCGCCGCCAGAGCGAAGACGTGCTCGCGCGGGACATCGATGTCGACGACCGCCTTAAGGCGCGGCATACGAGTACCTCCTCTCGGACTGTTACCGGCGGCACCAATATCGGTAAGGCGGGGGTGCCATGTCAAGGCGAAGCGGGTTGCGCGGCTTGTCATGGGCGCTATAATTATAGGGCGAGAGCGGAAGTGGCTCAGTGGTAGAGCACCTCCTTGCCAAGGAGGGGGTCGCGGGTTCGAATCCCGTCTTCCGCTCCAGTTTCTTTCTTACGGGCGAAATGCCTAACCCTGCCGCTTCAGTTTGCCCGTCTTTTTGGCCCAGCGTTCCGCCACGGCGAACACGGCGATCCCTCCCGGCACCAGCAGGACGCCGAACAGCAGCAGGGTCCACAGCGTGCCCTGCATGTCGGCCACACCCTGGCCGTCGATGACGGCGCCGCGAATGCCGTCCAGGATGTAGGTGGCCGGGGAGATGTAAGCGAAGACCCGCAGCCAGGCCGGCAGCACGTCCACGCTGTAGTAGACCCCGGAGACCAGCAGCAGGGCCGCCTGGATCATGAACGACATCTGGGTCCCGCGCTCCGGGTACAGCAGGGGCAGCACGCCGGCCAGGATGCCCAGGCCGGCCACGCTGACGCTGCCGACCGCCAGGACGACGGCCGCGCTGAACCAGTCGGCCTGGCCCAGTTCGACGGTGAAGAAGGGCACGGCGATGGCGAAGATGAGCAGCGTGCGGACGATGGCGTGCAGGACGCCGAAGATGGCCATGCCGATGAGATGGAGGGCGCGCGGCACCGGCGCCATCAGCGTGTGCTCGATGGTGCCCTCCCAGCGCTCCCAGGTGATCACCAGGCTGATGTCGTCCAGCACCGCCGAAAGGTAGGCCCAGACCAGGGTCCCCAGCAGCAGGAACAGCACCAGGCTCGATACGTCTTCTCCGCCGGCGATGCCCTGGCTGGACACCTCCTCGGCGATGAAGGTGATGGCCAGGGTGTTGACCACGCCGTACACCAGCCAGACCAGCTCCCAGGCCCAGTACCGCTTCCACAGGTTCGTCTGGCGCTCCACGAAGGCCCAGGCCAGGTTCGCCCGGCCCGCTCGCTCCATCAGCTCGATGCGGCCCGCGATATTAGCCACCGACCCTCACCTCCTCCGGCGCCTCGTCTTCCTCGATGCTCTTGCCGGTCAGCTCCATAAACACCGTATCCATGTTGATCTCCTCCAGGGGCCTTCCTCTGGCGACGCGCTGGCGCAAGGCCACCGACGTCCCCTCGGCGACGATGCGACCCCCGGCCAGGAAGGCGATGCGGTCGCACAGCAGCTCGGCCTCTTCCATGTCGTGCGTGGTCAGCAGGATCGTTGCGTCGTGCTCCCGCCGCACCTCCTGGATGAACGTCTGCACGTCTCGCTTGCTGCGGGGGTCCAGCCCCGTGGTGGGCTCGTCCAGCAGCAACAGCACCGGCGAGGTCAGGAACGACCGCGCCACCGCTAAC
>JACPQO010000261.1 GCA_016190405.1 Chloroflexota bacterium
ACTACCACCCGCACCAGCTGTCCGGGGGTATGCAGCAGCGCGTCGCCATCGCCCGCGCCCTGGCCTTCAACCCCTCCCTACTCCTCATGGACGAGCCCTTCGGCGCCCTGGACGAGATCAACCGCTCCAGCATGCGCTACGAGCTCCTACGCATCTGGGAGACCCGCCCGGGCTCGAACGGCCGCAAGACGGTCCTGTTCGTGACGCACTCCATCGCCGAGGCGATCACCCTCTCCGATCGCGTCATCGTCCTCTCGGGCCGGCCGGGCACGGTCCGCGCTGACATCGACATCGAGCTGCCGCGGCCGCGCAGCCAGGACGTGGAGCGCACGCAGCCCTTTCTGGACTACGCGGACCACCTGCGCAGCCTGCTCAAGGAGGCCACGCCATGACGACACAAGAGAACGTGCAGCGATTCCTGAGGGTCGTCGCTTCCGTCGTCCTGCCGCCGGCCCTAGCCCTGACCGCCGCTATCCATTTCTGGGAGCTCTGGGTCAGTTGGAAGGACGTGTCGATTATCGTCGTGCCGCCCCCGTCGGCGGTCTGGGAACGCTTCTGGGACGACCCCACCTTCTTCTGGCGCGAGGGCGGCTACACCCTGTACGAGGCGACCCTGGGCCTCCTCCTGGGCTCCGCCATCGCCGTGGCCCTGGCCGTGCTCATGGCCCACTCCCGCCTGGCCGAGCGCACCCTGTTTCCCCTGGCGATCATCGTCAAGGTCACGCCCCTGGTGGCCGTGGCGCCGGTCCTGGTCATCCTGCTGGGCTTCGGCACCACCCCCAAGATCATCGTCGCCGCCCTCCTTTCCTTCTTCCCCACCCTGGTCAACGCCGTCACCGGCTTCCGCGACGTTAACCCCGGCGCCCTGGAGTTCCTGCGCTCCCTGCGCGCCTCCTCCTGGCAGGTCTTCTGGAAGCTGCGCCTGCCCAGCGCCCTGCCCTACCTGTTCGCCGCCCTCAAGGTGACCTACCCCCTGGCCCTCATCGGCGCCGTCGTCGCCGAGTGGTTCACCGGCGACCGCGGCCTGGGCCTGGTCATCTTCGTCGCCAACTCCAACCTGGACACGCCCACCCTGTTCGCCGCCATCGGCGTCCTGGCCCTCACCGGCATCGCCCTCAACGTCCTGCTGTCGCTCGCCGAGCGGCGGCTCCTGTTCTGGCACGAGTCCTTCCGCAGCACCCCCTAGGAGGAACTGAATGGCCCGCACGTGCCTGCGTCCACTGGTCCTGGCATCGATCGTTCTCGCCCTGGCGGCCGCCTTCGCGGCCTGCGGCGGCGATGAGGAAACGGCGCCCACCGCGCCGGCGACCAGCGCCGCCGCCAGCCCCTCCCCCAGCCCCGGGCCACCGGAGAAGGTCACCTTCATGGCCGGCTTCAAGCCCCAGGCCAACCTCCCCTTCGTGGGCGCCTACGTGGCAGAGAAGAAGGGCTTCTTCGCCGAGCAGAACCTGGACGTCACCATCCAGCACGTCGCCCAAGCCGGCGACAACTTCCGCTTCCTGGCCACCGGCGAGGTCCAGTTCTCCACCGCCGACGCCGCCACCATCCTGGAGCGTCGCTCCGCCGACCCGCCCCTGCCCATCGTCTCCATCGCTCTCATCGGCCAGAAGGGGCAGCAGGGGTTCGCCATCCTGGCCGACTCCGGTATCCAGTCGCCCACGGACTGGGCCGGCAGGACCGCCGGCTACAAGGGCAGCAAGCCCACGCCCGATTACCTGGCCATCCTGGCCCACGAGGGCATCGACCGCTCCTCGATAAGCGAGGTGCGCGTGGGCTTCGAGCCGCAGATATTGACCGAGCACAGGGTGGACATCTTCCCCGTCTTCCTGTCTAACGAGCCGGACACCCTGCGCCGCCTGGGCTACGAGGTCAAGCTGTTCGAGGCCGCCGACTACGGAGCGCCCACCCTGGGCCTGACGTACATCGCTACGGAGGCCTTCATTAGCGAGAAGCCGGACGTGATCCTGCGCTTCCTGAAGGCCGTCCTCAAGGGCATCTACTACGCCAGCGCGAACCGCCAGGAGGCCGTGGACATCGTCCTTCAGTTCGCGCCGCAGGAGGACCGCGCCCACCAGCAATACATGCTGGAGACGGAGCTCCAGGCGGCCCTGCTGGGCCAGGCCTACCAGAACGGCATCGGCTGGCAGACGGCCGAGCAGTGGCAGGCCCTGCACGACTTCCTGGTCCAGTACGAAGGGATCAGCGCCCCTTTGCCGGACCCCGCCGCCGCGTTCACCGACCGATTCGTGAAGCAGGCCTACAAGAACGGCCAGCTAATCTGGCCGTGAGAGACGAGCCGCCTCCCCGACTAGGCTGCGTACCGGCGGACGAACTCCCCGATGCGGTCGATGGCCTGCTGGGCCTCCGGCAGCATCGCCGCGAAGATCTGCCAGACGTGGATCATGTCGTCCCAGGGCTCCAGCGTCACGTCCACCCCCGCTTCACGCGCCTTCTTGGCCAGACGGGTAGCGTCGTCCAGAAGGGTCTCCGCCGTCCCCACCTGGATCAGCAGGGGCGGCAGACCCGTCAGGTCCGCGTACAGGGGCGCCGCCAGGGGCGAGCGGGGATCCGCGCCGCCCAGGTAGGCCTTCGCCGATTGTAAGAGGGCCTCGCGCTGGACCATGGGGTCCACCTCCGCCCGGGAGGTCATAGACTCGCCCAGCCCCTCCATGTCCACCCAGGGCGAGAGGCACACTCCTGCTGCCGGCAGCGGCTCGCCGGCCTGGCGCAGGGCCACCAGCGTCGCCACAGTCAGGCCCCCGCCGGCGGAGTCTCCCGCTATCACGATCCCGGCCGGCCGCTCTCCGCCGGCGAGCAGCCAGCGGTAGGCCGCTACAGCGTCTTCCACCGCCGCCGGAAACGGGTTCTCCGGGGCCAGCCGGTAAGCGATGGCCAGCGCCCGCGCGCCCGCGGCACGCGCTATGCGCGACACCATCTCCCGGTGTGTGTTGACGGAGCCCTCGACATAGCCGCCCCCGTGCAGGTAGAGGATCACCCGGCGGTCCAGCGCCGCCGGCGCCGAGATCCACTCGCCGGGAACGCCGCCCGCGTCCACCGCCTGGCGCTGGACGTCCGGCGGCAGGCGGAACAGGGAGGCCATCATCTCGAAGGCGGCGCGCGTCTCCTGGATGCTGCCGACGTCACCGTGGATCGGCCGCGATCTCAGTGTCTGGACGAGGGCGTTCAGCTGTGGGCTAGCCATGGCGTAGCTTCTCCTTCCCCCGGATTCCGGAGCCTGAACGTAAGCTCATCCTGCACGACGGCCCG
>JACPQO010000266.1 GCA_016190405.1 Chloroflexota bacterium
GGTCTTGCCCGTCTGGCGGTCGCCGATGATGAGCTCGCGCTGCCCTCTCCCGATGGGGATGAGCGCGTCGATGGCCTTGATGCCCGTCTGCATCGGCGTGTCCACGGACTTGCGCGTGATGACGCCGGGTGCCACGCGCTCGACGGGGCGCGTGGCCGTGGCCGCGATGGCGCCTTTCTCGTCGAGCGGGCGACCCAGCGGATCGACCACGCGGCCGATGAGCGCGGCGCCGACAGGCACCTCGACGACCGTGCCCGTGGTCTTGACGGTGTCGCCTTCCTTGATGCGCGTGTAGTCCCCCAGGATGACCGCACCGACGGTCTCTTCCTCCAGGTTGAGGGCCATGCCCATGATGCCGCCGGGGAACTCCAGCAGCTCGTTGTACATGGCGCCCTGAAGCCCGTACACCCGCGCCACGCCGTCGCCGGCGTCCACCACCGTGCCCACGTCCACGGCGGTCACGGCGCCGCCGAATTGTTCGATCTGCTGCCGGATGATCGATGCTATCTCTTCTGGTCGTACTGCCATCGTCTATCTCCTGCGGAGGCTTACTCCTCCGTCGTCTCCAATTGCTTTACCCACTCCCGGATTTGCTGGGCGTGTTCTTTGTAGTGGACGAATGTGTCCCATGCGAAATCTTGGAGTACGGTATGTTCCCAGAGCGGCATCTCCAGCTTCTCCTCCGGGAACGCCTCCAGCGCCCGGCGCGCGCCTTCGAAACTCTGCACCCATTCGCCCCTCATGTCCGCCAGGCTCGCGTTCTTGCGTGCCGCCGATTCACGGGCGTTCCATTCGTTGAGTGCCTCGTCGCTGTCCGGGCCCGTTAGCTCGTCATTGCGGCCCGCGGCGATAAGGTCCAGGTGCCTTGCCGCCCGGCCGGACCAGAAGGCGATGTGCCCGAGCAGGTCTTTCACGGACCAGTCCTCGACAACACCGGGCGTCTCCAGCTCCCTTTCCGGCAGCGACTCTACGACGTCCTGGAGCTCGCGCCAGGCGTCCTCAAGTTGCCGCATCACCGCCGCCTTGTCCGCGCTCACGCCCGCGCTCCCTCCAGCTGGCGCTTGAGCGCCGCCAGCCGGCTGCGCGTGCTGCCGTCGATGAGGCGGTCGCCGATGCGCGCCACCAGGCCCCCCAGGAGCCCCTCGTCCACCCGCGTCTCGACGATCACCTGGCGGCCGGTCAACTCGCTCAGCCTGCGGGTGACGGCCTTGACGTCCTCCTGGGAGAGGGGGACGGCGGTGGTGACCACGGCGTGGGAGATGCCCCTCTCTTCGTCCACCAGCTCCTGAAAGGCTTCCGATATCTGGGGACCGAGAGCGGTCCGCCCGCGCCGCAGCAGCAGGCGGGCCAGGTTCAGGACCAGCGGATCCACCCCTGCCAGGGCCCCCTCCACCAGTCTCGCCTTATCGGCCAGCGGTACGCGCGCGTTCTCCACGACGGCCCGCGCCTGTGCGTCGCCGAACAGGGCCGCCATCGTTTGCAGCCCAACCGACCAGGCCGCCTCGTTCCCGCTCTCACGGGCCAGGAGGAGGGCGGCCTCGGCGTACCGCTTGGCGGCGATCTCCTGGATCACGGCTTGTCCTGCCCTCCGCTGCCGTCCCCGCTCTGCGGCGCCTCCGCCAGCACCTCCTCGATGAGCTGGCGGTGCGCCTGCCGGTCCAGACTGCGCTTGATCACCCGCTCGGCTGCCAGGATCGTCAGGCCGGCGAACTCCTTTCGCAGCTCAGCGATGGCGCCGTCCCGCTCCAACTGAATCTCGCTGCGGGCCCGCTCCAGCAACTGCTCCGATTCCGCCCGGGCCTGCTGCCTGGCCTCCTCCTGGACACGGGCCGACATCTGCTGCGCCTGGGCTATCAGCGCCTGTCCTTCCTGGCGGGCCTTGTCCAGCTCTCGCGTCACCTCCTGCTCGGTCTGCGTCAGTCGCTGCTTCGCCTCCTCCGACGCCTCCAGCCCCTCCTGGATGCGTTTCTTGCGTTCGTCCAGGACACGGAGTAGGGGCTTGTAGGCCAGCAGGTAGAGGATGACCAGGAGGAGAGTGAAGTTCACCAGCTGGGCGATGAGGCTGGGCAGGTTGATGCCCAGGGCGCTTATGCCAAGGAATACCGGTACCACGATATTCACCGTCCCTCTTGCCGCCGCGCTCCTTAGAACACGAAGCCGATCATGACGGCGGTGACCAGGGCGTAGATGCCGATGGCCTCGGCGAAGGCCAGGCCCAGGATCATGTTGGTCTGGATCACCGGCTGGGCCTCCGGGTTGCGGCCCAGGGCCTCCATGGCCCGGCCCACCAGGTTGCCGATGGCCAGGGCCGGCCCGAAGGCCCCCAAGCCCATGGCGATGCCGGCGCCGATGAACTTGATCCCGTCATCGGTTATGGAGATGGTGGTGCCCTCCTGGGCCACCTGTCGCACCGCCTCGATGGCCGGCGGGATCAGAGCAAGCAGCAGGTCCATCTATCAACCTCCTTTTGTGGCTCGTCTACGCTTCGCTCTCTTGCAGTTGTTCAGCGGGCCGGTGCGCTTCCGCCCCCTGGGCCGCGTGTTCGCCGTGAGTCACCGCCATGACCCCGAACACCAGGGTAAGCATGGCGAAGATGAACGCTTGGATGATGCCGACGAATAGCTCCAGCCCGTACATCGCTACCGCGATCACCAGGGGTGTCAGGAAGGTGAACATCAGGATCACCACCTCGCCGGCGAACATGTTGCCGAACAGACGGAAGGTGAAGCTGACCAGCCGCACCAGCTCCGAGATTAGCTCCAGGATCCCCACGAAGGCGTCGATCATACCCTGGAACATCATGCCGAAGTTCAGCCGGAACAGGCCGCGGAAGGCCGTCCCGAAGTTGAAGAACTTGCGCCCGTAGGTGAACAGCCCCAGGGCGCTGATGCCCCAGCTCTCCACGGCGATGGCCGAAGCGATGGCCAGGGCCAGGGGGGTGTTCAGGTCCGTGTTGGGGCCCCGCAGCAGGGGCAGCAGCTCCCCCACGAACTTGCCGTCCTCGTGGGCCTCCTTGACCAGTTCTTCCCGCTGGGGGTCATCGTCCTCGATGCTGTCGCCGCTCAGGTTGCCCAGGCTGGACAGCTTCACGTAGGTCAGGTCCAGGGGCCCCACGCTGGTCTGCTCCATGACGAAGCCGTGCTCCTCGTCCTTGGAGACGCCGATGGCGTTAAACACGGGCAGCAGGGACAGCCAGTTGGCGGCCAGCACGAAGAAGAAGATGGTGGCCACCACCGGAAAGAAGCGGCGGCCGTTCTTCTCGCCGGCCACGCTGAGCACCAGGTTATAGAACGCCTCCAGGACGGCCTCGATCACGTTCTGCGCCCCGCGTGGCACCAGCTCCCAGCGCCGGGTGGCCAGGAAGACCACCACGATCATGGTGGCCACGACCAGCCACGACGTGATCATGGTGTTGGTGATGTCGATGGGGCCGATGGAGGCGATGGTCTCCGGCTTGATCTTGATGTCCGGGGTAGGCCCCCGCAGGAAGACGAACCCGAGGAGGGTGAGGATCACCAGGCCGGCGCCGATGACCCGCCCGCGACTAAGCTTCATCCTCGTCCTTTTTGGGCGCTCGCTGGCCCAAGACTTCCATCAGCAGCAGGTATCCCCCCCAGAAGGCAGCCGCCATCCCCAGAAAGAGGCCCAACAGGATGAACAGGGGCTTGGTTCCCAGCCAGCTGTCCATCGCCAGCCCGGCGGCGATCCCCAGGATTATGCACAGAGCGAAGTAGAACCCGATCCCGCTGAGCCTTATGGTCGGTGGCAGCCTGGTCAGCACGACGGCCGCCCCGGCGCTCGCCACGCCGTCCGCTGTCCCTCCCGTGGGCACTTGAGAAGATTATCACAACCCATCTCTTGCTGCCAGTCTGCCATCAACCACCCATTCCATAACACAAAGACCCCAGGCTTTCCAGCCTGAGGCCTCCCCCGGTCTCGGCGCAGACGATGGGCTTACTTCTTCTCGAAGTCCTCCAGGTCCAGACCCTCGATCAGGTCCCGGAAGGGGCTCAGCTTCTCCAGCTCCTCGGGCGAAACCTCCTTGGTCGGCTCTGGGCCGGCGCCCGGCAGCGACTCCAGCGGTTGCCCCTCCTGGTCCAGCTTGACACCAGCCTTGTCCAGCACCGACTCGTCGGCGAAGATGGGCACCTGCGCCCGCACCGCCAGGGCGATGGCGTCGCTGGGGCGCGAGTCGATCTCCAGGCTCTTGCCGTCCACCTGGACCATGATGCGGGCGAAGAAAGTGTCGTTGGCCAGGTCGTTCACCAGGATGTACTCCACCGTGGCGCCCACAGCGTCCAGGACCGAGCGCAGCAGGTCGTGGGTCAGAGGCCGCGCTACCGCTACTTCCTGGAGCCGTACGGCGATGGCATCCGCCTCGGCCGGTCCTATCCAGATCGGCAGATAGCGATCGGCCTCCTTCTCCTTCAAGATGACCACCCGCTGATAGTTCATCAGGCTCACCCGTATGCTCTCGATGGTCATCTCGACCACACTGCCACCTCCAATAGACGATGCACCCGAATTCTAGCTTAGGCTGTCAGACGGTGTCAACCGAATGTAGGCACCTCTGGTGGCGGCGTCGGCACCTCCGGCGGCGGCTCCGCGGCCGCCGCCGCTATCGCCTGGCGCCGGCCCTCCAGCTCGCTCGCCAGGGCCATGAGCGATACCCCGGCGGCTAGCAACAGCAGGACCGCCGTGATGCTCGTCCAGTCGGTCACCGCCCCGATGAGTAGCAGGGGCAGCAGGGAGATGAAGTTGGCCGATACCACCTGGGTGGCGAAGATGCGGCCCCGCATCTCGGCCGGCGCCCGTTCGTGCAGAACCGTCTGGGCCGGCGCGTTGAGCAGCGCATAGAAGAACCCCATGGGCCCGGCGATGGCCATGGTGAGAGCCTGCAGGAGCGAGATGCGCAGGAACCTGATAAGGCTCTGCGACCCCGGGGCCAACTCCGTGACCTCGGCTAGTGGCTTCACCAGGGCCAGAAGCACCAGGCAGAGCGCTATCCCCAGCAGGCCGATGACCACCACCCGGTTCTTGCCCCGGCGGGCGAACCAGGGCAGGAAGCGCAGCCCCACCAGAGCGCCGATGCCCGTGGGCGCGAACACGAAGGCGGCGTTGTCCGGCGATATGTGCAGGGTGTCCTTCATGTAGCGCGGGATGAGGATGGCGAACAGGAGGACCAGCGAGCTGCTCATCGTGAGCTGGCTCAGAGCCAGCAAGGAAGCCCGGTCGGAGACCAGGGTGCGCCAGCTCTCACGGAACTCATTCGGGATACGCCCGAACAGAGGGCCCTGGGGCAGCTTGGGCTCGTGCTCCTCCCTGACGCCGCTCAGCCGCAGGGCCAGCAGCGCCGCCGCCACGAACAGGGCCGCCGCCGTGAGGAACATCGGCCCCGCGCCCGCCGCCTTCAGGATGGCCGGCGCCAGGAACACCATCCCCACCAGCTGCGAGCCGGTCAGGGTGAAGTTGTACAGGCTGTTGGCGTTCACCAGCCGGTCGCGCGGCACCAGCGAAGGGATCAGGGCCACCACCGCCGGGTTGAAGAACAGACCGCTGGTGGCGAAGCCGGCGCTGATGCCATAGATGACCCACTCGTTGCTGTGCGAGAAGTACAACAGGACGCAGGCCCCGGCCCGCAGGAGATTGCTGGTGACCAGGACCGGCGCTTTGGGCGACCGATCCAGTATCACTCCCACCAGCATCCCCGCCGGTATCGAGGGGAGGATGAACGTGAGCACCAGGATACTGGTGGCGATGCTGGACCCGGTGATATTCAGGACGACGATCAGCAGGCTGAACAGGATGGCGTTCTGGGCCGTCTGGGCCAGCCCCTGGCTCAGCCACAGGCTGCCGAACCGCGGGTCCGCCAGCAGCGCCCGCGACTCCACCACCTCGCGCATGGGCGGGTCGTAGCGCATTTCTACGTCCCGGGCGGCACCGGCTCCTCCGGCGCGCCCCGTGCGATGAACTCCTTCATCCGTTTCTCGAACACCGGCCGCGCCAGCAGCACGCGACGGCCGCAGGTGGAGCAGCGGATGCCGATATCGGCGCCCAGGCGGACGACGACCCATTCGCAGCCGCCGCAGGGGTGCACCTTGCGCAGGCGCACCACGTCGCCCAGGCGCACCTCCATCACCATAACGCAGCCACGGTCCGTCCCCATCGCGGCCGTCTGCCCCTCCCCAGATCCCTTCGCGAACCGAGCCCTTCGGTTGAGCGGGCGTGGTCGGCGCTCAGGATGACCGAAGGGGGGTCCAGCATGCGGATACCCGCGAGAGGGAGGTCAGGCATCGGCGCCTTCCGTTCTGTCATTCAGAGGAGGCCTTCTTTCACCATGTGCTTGTGCTGATACACACGTTCTTCCAGATCGGCTGTTACGCCCGTGTACAGGGTTCGCGAGCGGTTGGCCATGATGTAGACGTAATACTGTTTCGTAGGGGCCGCCGAGATTCTTCGTCGCGCCACCCTACACCCCTTTCCCCCGCTCCTCTGAATGACAGGAAAGGCGAGTGCAACCATCAGCGGGAAGGCCTGTCGTGACGGCCGCGGCATTTTCGGAGCGATGACTCATCGGGCTCTTCATCGTGTTGATGGCATCCCGGTGCTAGAGGGCGGCAAGGGCCGCTTCCCGCTGGCGGTTGATCTCGTCGCGGAGCTGCTGGGCCGCTGCGCGGGCAGCCTTAGCGTAGTCCTTTCCCCGCGAGGCGTACAGCACCCGCCGCGACACGTTCACGATGAACCCCGCGCCCTCGGCGTCCAGGGCGGCGCCCACGGAGGCGGCCAGGTCGCCTTCCTGGGCGCCCACTCCCGGCAGCAGGAGCAGCATATCGGGGCAGAGGTCGCGGACCCGCGACAGTTCGCGGGGCCAGGTGGCCCCCATCACCAGCCCCACGTTGCCGTGCACGTTCCATTCCCGCGCCTTCTGGGCCACCGCCTCGTACAGGGGCCGGCCGCCGGCCAGGGCCAGGTCCTGGATCTCGGCGGCGCCGGGGTTGGAGCTGCGGCACCAGACGAACACGCCGCGGTCGACGTACTCCAGGAAGGGCTCCACGGCGTCGCGGCCGCCGTAGGGGTTCACCGTCGCCGCGTCGAACCCCATCGCCTCGAACAGCGCCCGCGCGTAGAAGCGCGCCGTGTTGCCGATGTCGCCCCGCTTGGCGTCGGCGATGACCGGGATGTGGGCCGGCACCGAGCGCAGGCTCTCCAGCAGGGTCTGCATGCCGCCGGTGCCCAGCGCCTCGAAGAACGCCAGGTTCGGCTTGTAGGCGCAGACGAGGTCCTTCGTGGCCTCGACGATCTCCTGTATGAAGGATGGGATGTGGGGATGGGGCATCAGCTCCGGGTCGGGGTCAAGGCCGACGCACAGGAAGCTGCGGTTGCGACGCGTAGCTTCCTGGAGCTTCTCGCCGAAGGAGATGGACATACTCACTGGCCCGCCTGCCCTTCGTCGGCATAGTATTAGGGTGGGCCGCGCCGGTCAAGGAATGGGGCCGGCGTGGAGTACTGCTCGCGGCCGGACGCCGCGCGCGCCGTCCCGCGACGGGAGCCCGGGGAGGGGGTGAAGGGGTGAGGGGGACCTAGTTCAGGGCGAGAGTAGCGACAGGAACGCTGAGGCCGAAACGGTCTTGATCCCCTGAAATTCGCCCGTGGCCAGGATGTCCTTGTCTTCGCTGACGATGTATTCGGCGCGCCCGGCCAGAGCGCACTCGAAGAACTTGTCGTCGTTGGGATCGCGGCACACCGAGACAGGTTCTCGCGGAGTCACGACCTCGGCCCGCTCAAGAACGGCCAGCGCGCGGTCCACAGCCACATCATCGATCTGCGGAAACCGCCGACGCAGACTTGACCGGTGGAGCACGTCGAGGATCTCTTTGACGATTTCCGTCGAGAGAACGAGCACGTACCGGTCGTTGAGCTCAAATAGGAGGCGCCCCCATCTTCCGCTTGGGTTGATGAGGGCGCGAACGAAGACAACCGTGTCGAAGACCGCTCTCATGCCTTTCGCGCTCTCACTTCCTTTACGGCCTCATCGATCGCCTCGTTGATCTCTTCTTCTGGGACACCCCTGAGGCTCTCGCGGACCGGCGCGTAAAGCTCGTAGAGCTCTTTGGCCCACGGGGACCCCCTGCCTTTGGGAGCGACCTTTACCGGCTCCACTTGCAGTTTCCCCTCGACGACGTCAATCGAGAGCAGGTCACCCGGCTCAATGCCCGCCGCTTCCCGAAGTTCTTTGGGGATCGTTATCTGCCCGTGCCGCAGTTGTCTGATCACGCGCTTCACTGTCCATCTCCTCCCGTTCAAGGCCTAACAATATCACACAATCACATAAGTTGACAACTACACCGTCGCCCTCCAGTTGCCCCCGTCCGCCTGTCCGCCGACGTGGAGTACTGCTCGCGGGTGGACACCTCGCGCGCCGTCCCCCGCCTGGAGCGCGGGGAGGATGGGGTGCTGGTGGTGGTGAGGTAGGGGGTGAGGGGTCGCGCAAGTGTAGCTACGAGCTGTCGGCTATCAGGCCAAGCCAGTATTCCAATTCGTACGCGTCGTTGGCGAAGCACTCTATCACCAGTTCGGTGGGAGTGACGCGGGGGTAGTAGAAGCTACTGACGGTGAGGTACCAGAAGACCGTGCCGTCCGTGATGATGGGAGGATCCGCATAGGGATTGAAGGGACTGTACGACCCGTACTTGCCGCCATATTGCCCATACTTGTTCCAGATGCTGGTGCTGCTGTACTTACTTCCATACGTGCCGTAGCGGTTGAAAACGCCGTCGGCGTCATATGTATTGCACGTGACCACCCCAAGGAACTGAGCGTCATCCGCTACCAAGTCCCCCATTAGCGGGATAGGCGTGGGCGTAGGCGTCTTCGTGGCCGTCCCGGTTGATGTGGGTGTTGGGGTGGGCGTAGGTGTGGGAGTCGGCGCGCCGCCTCCCGTCGGCGTGACGCTGGGCGTGGGCGTCAGCGTGGGTGTCTTGCTGGGGCCTGCTGTGGGCGACGGCGTCGGCGTCGGTGTCTTGCTCGGAGTGGCCGTAGGCGTGGGCGAAGTGGGCACGGGAAGCTCCAACACTTGCTCTCCCACGCCGTGGTTGAATTGCAACGGGAAAGCCAAGAGGAGCGAGCCGAGGCCAGTCACTCGGTTGTCTTCCTGGTTTGCGCCGCCGGGATTGATACGGATGTAGTCTCCCGCCGTGAAGATGGACGTGCTGGCGACCTCGATTTCTGTCGCGCCCGCCTGGGCCGCCTGCGTCAACGATGTGAATGGTGGGACTGTGGGGGCTGACCGCCACCCGAACAGGTTCCAGCCAGCGTATAACGGTATGTTGTTGCCCCCCGAGTTGATAGTGCAGCCGGCGCTGGTGTTAACGAAATACCCCGCGCCCGCAACGAACTGCGTGAAACCCTGCAAGGAATCGGGCAGGTCGGGGTCGAAGCTGGACCAGACTTTGGTCTGGTTGGCGAATGTCCAGGCTACGTTGGTTACCGGCAGGCAGGCGCCGAGCTGCTGTTCGATGGGCAGAACGGCAGACGCCGATGGCGCCCAGCCACTGGCCGACGGCGCGAGCAATCCCAGCAGGAGCGCCAGTAGGCCGACCAGGACCACGGCAACTGACGCCGTTGCGTGCTTCACGACACCCTCCCTCCGCGGCCCGCACGTATCGCGGTGGCCTGTATTATACGCCTGTTGCAGGCGGTCAAGCCATTTCCGGCAGTTTGGTGGGCTCTCGCGGATCGGCCGCGGCGGCGCGGGGGCCCCCTGTTCCATGCCTGCCCTGAGCCTTGCCGAAGGGTTCCTGGTTCCTTGTTCCTCCCCCCCAGCCGCCACAAACCCCCCGTCCACCACGAACGGCGCCCCCTTATCCTCCCCGTTCGCCCTGAGCTTGTCGAAGGGCGCAGATCGGCCCTTCAACTCTGTTGCGAACCCTGAGCGTAGCCGAAGGGTGAGCCCCCCTACAACCGTCCCAACGCCTCTGCGCGAAGACCGCGCGCCCCCCTTACGCTGCCACGAAGCCCCCGTCCACCACGAAGGGCGCCCCCGTGCAGAACGACGAGTCGTCACAGGCCAGGAATAGGGCCAGCCGCGCCACCTCCTCCGGCTGCCCGAAGCGGCCGATCGGCTCCAGCGCCTCCAGCGTCTTGCGGACCTCCTCGCTGGCGGCTGTGAACCGCTCCACCATCGGCGTCCAGATCACCCCCGGGCAGATCACGTTCACCCGGATGCCCTGCTTGGCGTACTCCAGGGCCGCCGTCCTGGTGAGCTGGATGACGCCCCCCTTGCTGGCGCAGTAGGCCGGGATGCCCGCGAACCCCACCAGCCCCGCCACCGAGGCGTTGTTGATGATCGAGCCACCGCCCGTGTCCAGCATGGCCGCGATGCCGTACTTCATCCCCAGGAACACGCCCTTCAGGTTGATGGCGATGACCCGCTCCCAGTTCTCCAGCGAGCAGTCTGCCGTCGGCGCCTGCTCGCCCTCCACGCCGGCGTTGTTGAACAGCACGTCCAGCCGGCCGTACGTCTCGACGGCGACGCGCACCATCGTCTGCACGTCCTCGGGGTTGGACACGTCCACCTTCACGAATGTCGCCGAACCGCCGGCCCTCGCGATCTCATCGGCGACGCGCTTTCCCTTCGCCTCGTCCCAGTCGGCCACGACGACCTTGGTGCCCTCCTCGGCGAACAGCAGCGCCGTGGCCTGCCCAATGCCCGACGCCGCGCCGGTGATGATCGCCACTTTCCTGTCGAGCTTAGCCATTTCGCACCTCCTTCTGCTTCCAGCCTGACGCGACAGCATAACGCTGACCAGAGGCTTTGGCAACACCGCGCAGGGGCCGGATGGCGGGAAGGCCGCCGGCGGGCGTGGGCGCCACCGCACCTTGAAAGCCTGTCCTGAGCGCAGTCGAAGGGGTGCGGCATAACCTCCCCGATGCCCCGGCCTTCAGGCTGGGGTCCGAGTGTTGTATCCTCGACCCCGTGAAGGCGGAGATCATCTCTGTCGGTACGGAGATCCTCCTGGGCGAAATCCTGGACACCAACGCCCGCTACCTGGCGTCGCGCCTGCCCGCCCTGGGCCTCGACCTCTACTTCATCTCCCAGGTCGGCGACAACATTGGCCGCATCTCCGATGTCCTCTCGCGGGCGCTGGCCCGCTCGGACCTGGTGCTGACCACGGGCGGCCTGGGAC
>JACPQO010000267.1 GCA_016190405.1 Chloroflexota bacterium
CGCTGGTCCCGGCCTATCTGGGCTATCTCACCGGCGCCTCCGCTGAAGGGGTCGGCGCGGCGGTAGCGGGCCCCAGCGGCCCTTTGGCGGTGCTCAGGACAGGCCCCGGCGCTATGGTAGCCGCCGCTTCTCCGCCCAGGGTAAGCGCGCCGTCGCCGTTCCTCCACGCCGCCAGCTTCGTTGGCGGCTTCTCGGCCGTCTTCATCGCCCTGGGCGCCTCCGTGGGCCTCATCGGCCTCCTGTTCAGCGACCAGCAGTTCGTCCTGCGCGATCACCAGGACCTGATCCTGAAGGTGGCCGGAGGGACCCTCATCGTGCTGGGGTTGCACCTCAGCGGGGTCATCACCATCCCCTTCCTGGAGCAGGAGCGCCGGCTCAACGTTGACGTCGGTGACAGGGTGGGCTATCTGCGTTCCTTCCTGGTCGGTTCGACATTCTCGGCCGGCTGGAGCCCCTGCATCGGGCCGACGCTGGGCGTGGTGCTGACGCTGGGCGCGGCCTCGGCGACCGTCTGGCAGGGCGTGATCCTGCTGGCGGTCTATTCGCTGGGCCTGGCCGTGCCGTTCCTGGCCATGGGCCTCGGGTTCAACTTCGTGCGGCCGCTGTACAACCGCGCCAAGCGTTACGTGGGCATCGTGAACTACATCAGCGGCGCCATGCTGATCGTCGTGGGCATCCTGATCTTCACCAACAGCTTGATCAACCTGAATAGCCTGTTCAACTTCGGATTCCTGGGCGACATCTCCTCGGAGGCGTGATGCCGCGCCAGGCCCGCCGCCTGCCTTTCACGAAGCGCCTCCAGCAGCGCCTTCTCGCTCTGGCGGGCATCGTTGTCATCGTAGGAGTCGTGGTGGTCATCCTGTGGGCGGCGGGCCTTTTGGGCAGCCAGGGCGGAGGCACGACGTCCAGCGGCGTCGAGATCCAGAACGTCACCGTCCTGGACCCGCCGCCGGCGCGGGGCCGTCCCGGCCTGGAAGTCGGCCCCCAGGTGGGCATGCTGGCCCCGGACTTCGAGCTGTCGGACTTCCAGGGCGGGCGCCACCGGCTGAGCGATTTCCGGGGCAGGGCCGTTTACTTGAACTTCTGGGCCACCTGGTGCGCCCCCTGTCAGGCCGAGCTCCCGGACATGCAGACGCTGGCGGAGCGGCACCGGGACAGCCTGGCCGTCGTCACCGTAAACCGGGCCGAGCCGGTGGGCCGGGCCGTCGACTTCTTCCAGGATCTGCCTCGGGGCGACGGTAAGACCGGCGTGAGCTTCACGGTGAACGGCATGGACCCTGACGACACCTTGTACCGGAAGTACCGCGGGCTGGGGATGCCGGTCAGCGTGTTCATCGACGCCAACGGGGTTATCACCAAGGTCTTCAATGGTCTCATCCGGCTGTCGCAGATGGAGCAGGCTGTCGCCGAGGCGCTGGGGACGGCGCCGGCGCCAGCGAGCGGCGGCTAGCCGGCAGTTCACTGTCCACTGTTCACTGTCCACTCCTCTTGACGTATACTGTTGCCGATAACCCTTACGCAACCGTCAAGGCTGTATGACCAAGGAGGAGGACATGAGGGAAGTCGCCATTATCGGCGCTGGCATGACCAGGTTCGGCAAGTTCCTGGACCGCAGCATGAAGAGCCTGGCGGCGGAGGCCGTCAAGGGCGCCCTGGACTCCGCCGGCATCGACAAGTCGAAGCTGCAGGCCGCCGTGGTCGGCAACGCCACCGCCGGCCTCATCACCGGTCAGGAGATGATCCGCGGCCAGGTCGTCCTGCGCGATATCGGCATCGGCGGCATCCCCGTCATCAACACCGAGAACGCCTGCGCCAGCTCATCGACCGCCTTCCACGTGGCCTGGCTGTACGTGGCCTCCGGCATGTACGACATCGCCCTGGCGGTCGGCATGGAGAAGCTCTACCACGAGGACAAGCGGCGTTCCTTCCAGGCCATCGGCGCCGCCGTGGACGTGGAGTGGGTGCAGCAGATGCAGGCGCAGATGGCGCAGGCGAAGCAGGCCAAGGGCGACGGCGACGGCGCCGGCCGCGAGACGCCCGCCCCCGAGGAGGGCGCCGGCGAGAAGCGGTCCATGTTCATGGACTTCTACGCCGCCTTCGCGCGACAGCACATGCAGCGCTACGGGACGACCAAGGAGCAATTCGGCCGCATCGCGGTTAAGAACCACTTCCACGGGTCGCTCAACCCCCACGCCCAGTACCGCGAGGTCTACACGCTCGAAGACGTCCTGAACTCGCCGCCGGTGGCGGAGCCGCTGACCCGCCTGATGTGCTCGCCCATCGGCGACGGCGCTGCCGCTGCGGTCCTCTGCGCCGCCGACCAGGCGCGCCAGTTCACGTCCCAGCCTGTGCGCGTCCTGGCCTCCGTCCTCGGCTCCGGCGCCGACCGCGCTCCCGGCGAGCCGGGTATCACCGAGCGGATCGCCCGCCAGGCGTACGAGCAGGCCGGAGTGGGCCCCGAGGACCTGAGGGTGCTGGAAGTGCACGACGCCTCGGCGCCGGCCGAGCTGGTGATCTACGAGGAGCTGGGGCTGTGCCCGCCCGGCGAAGGGGGCAAGCTCATCGATAGCCGCGCCACCTACTTTGACGGGCCGATCCCGGTGAACACCAGCGGCGGGCTGATCTCCAAGGGCCACCCCATCGGCGCCACCGGCGTGGCCCAGATCTACGAGATCTTCACGCAGCTCCGGGGCGAGGCGGGAGACCGCCAGGTGGCCCGCCCCCGCGTCGGGATGACGGAAAACGGCGGTGGCATGGTGAAGGGTGACGCGGCGGCGCTATCGGTGCACATTCTGTCCGTATAGGAGCAGCAGTGGGATATAGCCGAATCACCATTGACCCGGCGCAAATGGCGGGCACCCCGTGTATCCGGCATCTGCGGATTCCGGTCTCGCTTGTCGTTGGAATGGTGGCCGACGGCATGTCTGAAGAGGAGATACTGGAGTATTACCCGGATCTCGAAGCCGAAGACATCCGGGAGGCTCTTCGGTACGCGGCTGACGCTGTCTCTGAGCGAACACTCCCGCTCGTCGGCGGGTGAAGTTTCTAATCGGCAACTCAATCTCCCCGGTGGTCGCCGCTGGCCTGAGCCAAGCCGGCCACGACGCCGTGCATTTGCGCGATTATGGAATTGCGTCGGTTTCCGACGACGCGGTGATCGAACGAGCGTTGGCTGAACAGCGCACGGTGGTGACATACGACCTCGACTTCGGCATCCGTTGGCTCAAGCCGCAGCCATTGTGGATGACCTGTCAGCGCTCCGCCATGACCTGAATGAGGGCTGTATTGCGGTTATCGAACCCGACCGGATCCGGATCCGCGGCCTGCCCTTGACCGGTAGGGAGTCGCCCCACGATGCCTGACTTCCGGGCCCTCATCCTCCACCGCCCGGCACCCCACGTTGCTATCATCCGCCTGAACCGGCCGGAGAAGCACAACGCCCTCAACGCCCGGCTTTCCTCCGAGCTCATCGATTGCCTGGACGCCCTGGAGGGCGACGACGAGGTCCGGGTCATCGTCCTCACCGGCGGCGGCGACAAGGCGTTCTGCGCCGGCGCGGACATGGCGGAGGCCACCTCCGGCGAAGGCGGATCCGCCTCAGGCGGAGGCGCCCCCACCGGCCCCGCCCAGGCGGCGGCGCGCCTGCTGCGCGTCCGCAAGCCGGTTATCGCTGCCGTGAACGGCTACGCCTACGGCGGCGGCGCCGTCCTGGCCATCAACTGCGATATCCGCATCGCGTCCGAGAACGCGCGCTTTCGTTTCGTGGGGGCCAGCTACGGTCTGGTGGTGGGCGCCAGCCAGCTTCCCCGCATCGTGGGAGCGCCGGTGGCCAAGGAGCTGATCTTCACGGCCCGCACGGTCGACGCCGCCGAGGCCCTGCGCATCGGCCTGGCCAACCTCGTGGTGCCCCTGGCGCGCCTCGAGGCCACGGTGCTGGAGATGGCCCGCGCCATCGCCGACAACTCTCCCGCCGCCGTGCGCGCCTCCAAAGAGGTCATCGATTTGGCGACCGGCAGCAAGGACGCCGGCCGGCGGGAGCTGGAGCACAACGCCGAGCTACGGCAGTCGCCGGAACATGTGGAGCGGTTCCGTCAGGCTGCCCGGCGGGTGACGGGAGGGAAGTAGGGGCGCTTCGCGAAGCGCCCCTACAGCCGGCTGGCCGCCCCGGAGAGCATCGCCGTCAGGTCTCCGATATCCCGAAGCTCCTCCAGCGCGTCGATGGCGGCGATGCCCTGCTCGATGGCCGCCGGCGGCAGGACAGCCGCCGCGCAGTCGCGGAACTTGGCGGCCAGTTCGTCCCAGGTAAGGGGGCGCCGCGGGTCCCCCTTGGGCATCTCGACCCGCACGGTGTACTCCTCGCCGCTGCGGGTGAGCGCGCTTATTTCCGCGAAGCCGCCGATGGGGAAGGCCGCCTCCTGCTTGTCCTCAGCCGCCTCCACCCTGGACAGCAGGTCCTGGGCTTCCGGCCGCCGCACCGCCTCGTCGGAGAAGCTGCTGAGCACGACCTGGCCGTCCAAAAGGGCCGCCGCCAGGCAGTACTCCAGACTGAACTTGCCCTGAAGGCCGCTCTCCGGCCGTGCGCGTATCAGCGGCATGAGGGTGCCGCGGCTCACCTTCGCCCGCACCTTTTCGATGGTCGAGGGGTCGAGACGGCGCATCTCCTGCAGCTCGAGGGCGGCGTCCAGGGCGCGGTGCGTGGCGTAGCAGCAGGGGTAGAGCTTGACGCCGATCCCCGGCGAGACGATCTCCCAGGGGTCTCCCAGTCCCTCCGCCGCTTTCGCCGGATCGATGTTGGCGCCCCCGGACGCGGCCCTCAGGAAGCCGTTGGGCCCGTCCAGCGCCTGGGCGTCGGCGGTGAAGCCTCGCCCAGCCAGGGAGGCGGCCAGGACGCCGTTGCGCGCCGCCCAGCCGGCGTGCAGGGGCTTCGTCATGGTCCCGAAGTTCTGGCGCAGGCCGCTGGCCAGGGAGGCGGCGATGCCCAGGGCCGCCTGGGTGCGTTCGGCATCGAGCTTAAGGAGCCGGGCGCAGGCCGCGGCGGCGCCCACGCTGCCGAAGGTCGAGGTGGCGTGCCAGCCCAGGGCGTAGTGGGGGCCGCCGATGACCCGCCCCAGCTTGGCCTCCACCTCGAACCCCAGCACGAAGGCCTCCACCAGCTCCCGGCCGCTGCTGCCCAGCTTCTCGCCCACGGCCAAAGCGGCGGGCAGGAGCGGCACGCTGGGGTGGCCGCGCATACTCATGTTGACGTCGTCGTAGTCCAGGGCGTGGCCGGAGGCGCCGTTGGCCAGCGCCGCCTCCGTGGCCGGCGCGCGGAAGCCCTGGCCCAGCACCGATGACTCCCCGGCGCCGCCCTGCTCGCGCACCCACTCGGCGACGATGCGGCTGCCGGGTTCGGCGCAGCCTGCCAGGGTGACCCCCAGGGTGTCCAGGACGGCCCGTCGCGCCTGTACCCGCGCCTCGGAGGGGATCCCCTCCGGGCGCGTCTCCGCCACGAAGCCGGCCAGCCGCTCGCCGATGTTCACGGCGCCAATAGTAGCACAATCCCGCGCCTACTCACGAATGTAGAGGCGACCTTTAGGTCGCCAGCGGCAGATGGAAGCCTGAAGGCTTCCGCTACAGGAGCCGCTTGCGGGTGGAACCGCGCCGATAGTAAAGTGCGGGCGAAGGTAGGCGGCACTCACAAGGAGCGTCCGATGACAGACGCAGTGCTAGGCATCAAGACGGGCGACCGGGCGGAGTTCGAGAAGAAGGTGGAGGCTGAGGACATCGCCCTGTTCGCCAGGGTGACCGGCGACGCGAACCCGCTGCACCTGGACGAGACCTACGCCGCCAAGACCCGCTTCGGCCAGTGCATCGCCCACGGGATGCTGGCCGCCGGCTACATCTCGGCCGCCCTGGGCACGAAGCTGGCGCCGCACTGCTGCGTGGTGTACCTGAGCCAGAGCCTGCGTTTCCTGCGGCCCGTGAAGATCGGCGACACCGTCCGGGCCGTGGTGGAGGTGAAGGGGACCGACCCCCAGAAGCGCATCGTCACCCTGGAGACGGACTGCTTCAACCAGGACGGCGAGCCCGTGGTCAAAGGCGAAGCGGTGGTGCTGCTGGACCCGATCGCACAGTAGGCGACCGGGGTGGCGGCTACTCCTCGTACAGCTTGATGATCTTGACGCCGCCGGCGGGCGCCGCCTGCACGCAGAGGTCGCACAGGACGCACTCGTCCTCGTTCTCCGGCACGACCTGGGCGCCGCCGTCGGCTGCCTGGGCGAAGATGTTCACGGGGCAGACCTCCACCAGCTTCTTCGCCAGCTCCCGGTCTGCCGCTACGTCTGGCGTCATCTCAACGCGGATGAACATGGACATCAGTGGCCCTCGATTGGCCACAGATGAACACAGATATGCTCAGATGGCCCCTCCTCGCCAAATTTGAATCTGTGTTCCATTTGTGTGAATCTGTGGCTCACATTCGCTCCTTCACCAGCTTGGGGATATCCGATATCTCCTCCGCCACCGAGATGGCGGCCTCCTGCAAGCGGCGGACCTTCTCGGCGGCGGTGTCCTGGCGGCCTTCGACGATCGTCCCGGCGTGACCGAAGCGCATGCCGGGCATCTGGTCCATGAAGCGCCCCGCCTTGAAGGCGATGATGGGCAACCGGCTGTTGTTCTCGCGGACGTAGTCGGCGAGCTGGGCCTCCATGGGGCCGCCGGGCTCGGAATAGATGACGATGGCCTTGGTCTCGGCGTCCGCTTCGTACAGGGGCATAAGTTCTGCATAGGTGGAGCCGATGATGGCGTCGCCGCCGATGCTGATGGCCGTGCTCTGCCCCAGGCCGGCCGCCGTCAGGGCGTTCGATATCTCCGTGGTCATGCCGCCGCTGCGCGACATAACGCCGACCGGGCCGGGCATGTAGGCCTTGCGCGTGTCCTCGGCGGGGCCGCCGATGCCGCCCATCTTGGACTTGCCCGGCGAGATGATGCCCAGGCAGTTGGGTCCGATGATCCGCGCCCCCTCCGTGCGGGCCACCTCCAGGATCTGCGACACCTCACTGCGGGGGATGCGCTCGGTGACGATGACCAGGAGCTTGACGCCGCTGGCCAGCGCCTCGAAGGCGGCGTCGCGCACGAAGGCGGGGGGCACCGTGAGCACGGAGCCATCGACCCGGGTCTGCGAGGTGATCTCGCGGACCGTGTCGTACACGGGGACGCCGTAGATATCGCGGCCGCCGCGGCCCGGCGTCACGCCGCCCACGATCTGGGAGCCGTAGGCCCGGCACTCGCGGGTCATGTTCACGGCCTCGCGGCCGGTGATCCCC
>JACPQO010000262.1 GCA_016190405.1 Chloroflexota bacterium
ACCATGGCCAGCACTTCGCCGCTGTGGACGTCCATCACCACAGCCGCCCCGTTGTCACCAGGCCCTGTCGCCTCCCGCAGCACGTCCGCCACCTTCTTCTGAAGCTCGAGGTCAATGGACAGCACTAGGTTAGACCCGTCCAGGGGCCGCCGCTCGGAGATCACTTTCAGTTCGCGGCCGGCGGCGTCCACCTCGATCAGCTTCTTGCCCGGCTTCCCCCGCATGATCGACTCGTAGATAGCTTCCACGCCGCTCTTACCGATGTAGTCCTGTAGGAGGTACCCGGATCCCGACAGCCTGTCGTATTCTTCCTGGGAGAGCGGCCCCACGTAACCCAGCTCGTGGGAGAGAATAGGGCCGGCCAGGTAGCGACGCGCCGGCTGGACCAGCACCTTCAGGCCGGGCACGTGCGGCTCCAGCTCCGTCAGCGCCAGCGCGGTGTCCCGCTCGAGGTCCTCCTTGATGACCACCGGACTGTAGGCGCCTTGCCGGTCTATCCCCTCCTTCACCTTGCGCTCTATTTCGTCTACCGGGACGCCCACGGCCTGCTCCAGCGTCCGGTAGACGCCCCGCTCGCCCCGGTCGGGGAGGTCACCCGGCACGATGGCCGCCGAGAAACGGGCCGTGTTCTGCACCAGGGGCTGCATGTTCCGGTCGTAGATAAGGCCGCGCGCTGAGGGCACCTGCACCTCCCGCAGGGCGTTGATCTCCGCCCGCCGGGAGTATTCGTCGCCGTCAATTATCTGCATGCGGATCAGTTGAACGCTCAAAACGCCGAACAGGAGGATCACCAGGGCCCGCACCAGAGCAAATACCGGATGGCCGCGCTCCGGCCCGACCTGTGCACGCCGTTCGCGTGGCGACTTGGCGTCCTGACTGCGCCAGCGTCTGCGGCCTGAAGACGGCCCCATGGCTCCCTACAAAGGCGTAGCCTGGCCGAGCCGGGCCGTGCCCGGCCGCGGGCTGGGGCTCAGCCAGCGTAACGGCAGATATACGATGGGCGTGAAGAGGGCGTTCACGAGTACCGAAGGCAGAACGACCCTCAAGAGGCCTGCCGGCCACGGTACGGTCTGACCGGCGGCCGCCAGGACGGCCATGCTGAGCAGGCCGTAGGCCAGGCTGCCCGCCGCGACCACGACCAGCGCGGGCACGAACTCCGTGTCCACCGGTCGCACCTCCCGCGCCGCTGCCAGCAGGACGATGGGCGAGAGGGCCAGCACCGAAGTCCCCAAGGGATCGCTGCTGCTCAGGTCGCGCAAGAGGCCGGCCATGGGCACAACCCACATCGCCTCTCCCTGGCCGCGCACCATCGCCCAGCAGGCGGCGAAGATGAGCACCAGGTCCGGCGTCACGCCCAACACCTTGACGTAGGGCATGGCGGAGGCCCCCAGGGCAGCCAGGAGGAACGCCGCCGCAAAGGCCGTCAGGTACTTCATGGTCCGGCCAGCCTCGCCGGCTGGAAGCTGGTCAGGACCAGCACCGTCTCCAGCGCCGAGAGCTTGGCCGCCGGCTCCACCGTAGCCTTCTTGAACGGCGCCGCCGGCCGCTCGTCTACGGACTTCACGCTGCCTATGAGGAGCGCCTGCGGGTAGTTGCCGCCCAGACCTGATGTCGTCACCAGGCTTCCCTCGGCCAGCGCGGCGTCCGGCGGCAGCAGGTCCAGCACGACCCCCTGCCGCACGTCCCCGGACGCCACTCCACGCGCCGGCGAGCCAGCCTGACCCGCCTCGCCGGCGGCCTCTACCTGCGCGTTCACCGCGCTGTCGGGGTCGCTTATCAGGCGCACCCAGGCGAAGTCCCCGTAGGCGCGCGACACCGTCCCGATGAGGCTCCCGTTGCGCGACAGCACCACCATCCCCTCGTCCACGCCGTCGTTGCTGCCCCGGTCGATGGCGACGGCCTGCTTGAGGCCCGACGGGTCCTGGGCGATAACGCTGGCTACCAGTACGGTGTCCTCGGGCCGGCTCTGCTTCACGCCCAGGGCGTCCTCCAGCTCGCGGATGCGGACCTGGGCGTCCTGCTGAGCGGCGAGCTGCTTCTCCAGGAGCTCCTTCTCTTCCCGCAGGCGCTCGTTCTCGCGGACCAGGTCGCCCCGGTCGACTATCCCCTGGAACACGTCAGCGATGGGGTTGGCCAGGTCGCGCAGGCCGCCCTCCAGGGGCGAGGTGACGCTCAGGGAGAGGTTCTGCACGGGGTCCAGCGCGCGCTGCTCGGACAGGAAGATGCTGACGAGGCTGACGGACACCACCGTAAGCAGCCACCATATCACTCGCATCGCGTCTATGGCCTCCGCAGTTTCTTCCCCCTCGGTCGCCCCCCGGCGGGCTTCACCGGCAAAGGGCCCTGCCTGCGAGCAGGACCTAGCGCGGCGCCTTTCTCGTATTCAGCCTGGCCTGCACCTTCTGCAGGATCGCTGCTTCCTCCAGCACCTCCGCCGCGCCGCGGACCACGCAGGTCAGCGGCTCCTCCGCCACGTACACGGGAAAGCGCGTCTCCTGGGCCAGACGGCGGTCCAGCCCCCGCAGCAGCGCGCCGCCGCCGGCCAGCACGATCCCCCGGCTCATGATGTCCGCCACCAGCTCCGGCGGCGTCACCTCGATCGTCTGACGCACCGCGTCTATGATGGCGTTCACCGAACCGGACAGGGCGTCCCGGATCTCCACGCTGCTGACCTCCACCGCCTTGGGCAGCCCCGTGGCCAGATCGCGGCCCCGCAGCTCGACGGTGACCTCACGCTCCAGCGGCGAAGCCGAGCCGGCCTCGATCTTCACCTCTTCCGCGGTCCGCTCACCGATGAGCATGTTGTGCACCTGCCGGGCGTAGG
>JACPQO010000263.1 GCA_016190405.1 Chloroflexota bacterium
GTCTAGGGATGTGTTGAGGGATTCCGCGACGAAACGGAGAGCGTCTAGGAAGTTGCTTTTTCCGGAGCCGTTAGCTCCGACAAAGAAGACGAGGGAACGCAGATTAACGGAGCAACGCGCGATGCTTTTGTAGTTGCGCAGAGAGACGCGCGAAATCGCGACCGCTTTAGCCATGAGAACCTCCCGACTCCTCTTTACCTGTCAAATGGACGCAAGCTTCAAGCGAGATGTCGGCGGGGCCGACCTCGTTCCCAAAAAAGCGCCGGCCTGACCTCATGAGGAGTTCGTTTATTAAAATCCTAGACTTCGCTTCCTTGGGCATGGCCAAATCCCTATGGATTGTAGAAGTTATCCGCCCGGATGAGGACATTGAGCCCCGCCAGCGTGAGGGTGCCGTAGATCTCGGGCTCGCGCTGGCCCAGCGTGTTCAGGTTCGGCCCGTTAATCAGGAGAATGCGCATGGGATTCCCTGCGGCGGGAGCGTCTGTGTGCCGCATCATAGAACGCCCGTGTGTAAGCCTCTCGCTGCCGCTCCTCAGTGACATGCGTGTAGATCTGGGTGGTGTTGGCGCTGGCGTGGCCCAGCAGCTCCTGGACGACGCGCAGATCGGCGCCGCCGTCCAGCAGGTGCGTGGCGAAGGAGTGCCGCAGCAGGTGGGGGAAGACCCGCTGGTCCAGCCCTGCCCGCAGGGCGTGCCGCCGCACGATCTGCTGCATCGAGCGGCCGGAAAGCCGCCCGCCGTCCCGGTTGACGAACAGAGCCTGCTCGCCGCCGCGCACGAGCTTGGGCCGACCCTGGGACAGATAGCGGCGCAGGGCCTGGGCGGCCGGCTGGCCCACCAGCACCATGCGCTCCTTGTTCCCCTTGCCGCACACCAGCAGCGTGCGCTCGGCCAGGTCCAGGTGGCCCAGGTCCAGCCCGACGACCTCACTCAGGCGGACGCCGGCCGCGTACATCAGCTCCAGGATCGCGCGGTCCCGCAGCCCCTGCGGCTTATCAGAGTCCGCCGATTCGATGAGGGCGGTCAGGTGCTCCTTGGTCAGCACTGACGGCAACCGCCGCTCGCGCTTGGGGCTGCTGACCCCAGCCAGAGGATCAGCGGGCAGCTTGCCGACGCGGGTCAGATAGCGGTAGAAGCTGCGGACGGTGCTCACCTTGCGGCTGACGCTGGCCGAAGCGATGCCCACCTCGCGCAGCTGTGCCAGGTAGCGCCGGAACGACTGCCGGTCCGCTTCCAGAGGGCCAGCTTCTTCCGCTTCTTGGAGGTAGCGACCAAAGTCCAGCAGGTCGCTGCGATAGTTCCTCAGGGTGTAGGGGGACAGGTTGCGCTCGGCGCTCATGTAGCGGAGGTAGCCTTCTACGATTTCGTCCATCAGGGAACGGGGGTTGGCTCGCGTTGCGGCGCCTCCTCCTGCACCTCGCCCCGCCAGTTGCAGGCGATGCACTTGGCCTTCCCTTCGGCCTCGGCTATCAGCAGGGCGCCGCACTGAGGGCAGGGTTGGGACAGCGGCCGGCTCCAGACCGTGAAGTCGCACTTGGGGTAGCTGGCGCAGCCGTAAAAGGTGCGGCCCTTCTTGGAACGGCGCTGCACGAGGTCACCGCCGCAGCGGGGACAGGCGACGCCGGTCTTGGCCGCCAGCGGGCGCCGTCCCTTGCACTCGGGGTAGCGGCTGCAGGCCAGGAACCGCCCGTAGCGCCCCGTCTTGATCAGCATCGGCGCGCCGCACTCCTGGCACGTCTCGTCGGTCGGCTCCGGGGCCTCGCTCTCGCCCTCCAGGGGGCGCGTCGTGCGGCATTCCGGGAAGCCGCTGCAGGCGAGGAAGCGACCGCGCCGGCCCCAGCGGATCACCATCGGCTTGCCGCACTCGGGGCACTTCTCCTCGGTGGCCTGCTCCTGCCTGGGCGCCGCCGTTTCGGCTCGCTTGAGCGCCCGCTCCAGCGGGTTGTAGAACTCCTGCACGACCGGCTGCCAGGGCCGCGCGCCCTCGGCGATCTCGTCCAGCTCCTCCTCCATGCCGGCGGTGAAACCCACGTCCACGAAGTCCGGGAAGTGTTCGACCAGGAGGTCGTTCACCACCAGGCCCAGGTCCGATGGCCGCAGTTGCCGCCCGTCCTTCTCCACGTATCCCCGGTCCTGGATCGTCGACATGGTGGGAGCGTAGGTGCTGGGCCGGCCGATCCCCTTCTCCTCCAGTGCCTTCACCAGGCTGGCCTCCGTGTAGCGGGGCGGCGGCTCCGTGAAGTGCTGCTCCGGGAACAGCTCCAGCAGCCGCAGGGGGTCGCCCTCGGTCAGGTCGGGCAGGGGGTTATTGCCCAGGGCCTCCTCTTCCTCTTCGTCGCGGCCCTCTTCGTACAACTGCCGGTACCCGGCGAAGCGCAGTTGGGTGTTCGTGGCCCGCAGGAGATACCTGTCGCGGCCCGACGTCGGCGTCGCTTCGATGTCTACCGTCGTCACATCGAACAGCGCGTCGGCCATCTGGCTGGCCACCATCCGCTGCCAGATGAGGCCGTACAGGCGGTACTGGTCGGCGGTGAGGAACCGCCTCACAGAGTCCGGCTCGCGCCGCACCGCCGTGGGGCGGATCGCCTCGTGGGCCTCCTGGGCGCCCTTCACCTTCTTGCGGTGCTCCCGCGCCGACGCCGGCAGAAACTCCGCCCCGAACCGCTCCTGAATATAGCTGCGGACCTCCCGCCGGGCCGACTCAGCCACTTGCGTGGAGTCCGTCCTCATGTAGGTGATCAGTCCCACCTCGCCCTCGGGCCCCAGGCGCAGCCCTTCGTACAGTTGCTGGGCCAGGGCCATCGTGCGCTTGGCCGAGTAGCCCAGCCGCCGCGACGCCTCCTGCTGCAAGGTGCTGGTGATGAACGGCGCCGCCGGGCGCCGGGCCTGCGTCTTCTGCTGCATCCCCTGCACACCGTAGGAGGCTGCCCGCAGCAGGGCCAGCAGCCGCTGGGCCGCGTTTTCGTTTGCGATCTCCAGCTTGGCCCGCCGGCCGGCGTAGCCCGTGAGCTTAGCCCGGAAAGCAGGAGGGGCGCCCTCCTTCTCCAGCGCTGCTTCGATGGTCCAGTACTCCTGCGGCGCGAAGCCCTGGATCTCCCGCTCGCGTTCCACCACCAGGCGCAGGGCCACCGACTGCACTCTGCCGGCAGACAATCCGCGGCGCACTTTTTTCCACAGGAATGGGCTGAGCCGGTACCCCACCAGCCGGTCCAGGACACGTCTCGCCTGCTGGGCGTCGACCAATTGCATATCGATCTCGCGGGGGTGGCGGAACGCCTGACGCACAGCCTCCGATGTGATCTCGTGGAAGACGACTCGGTGGTGCGGCAGGCCTTTCAGCTCCGCCGCTTCCAGCAGGTGCCAGGCGATCGCCTCGCCTTCGCGGTCGGGGTCGGTGGCCAGGTAGACGGTGCCCGCCTTCTGGGCGGCCTCCATTATCTCCTTCACGGCCTTGCTCTTCTCGCGCGGCACCACGTACTTGGGCAGGAATCCCTTCTCCACGTCGACCCCCAGGGCCGACTTGGGAAGGTCGCGCACGTGGCCGATGGACGCCTTGACTTCGTAGCGCGAGCCCAGGATCCGCGATATCGTCCGGGCCTTGGCCGGCGACTCCACCACCACCAGACTCCGTCCTGAGCTTGTCGAAGGGGCCTGCCCTAAGCCTGTCGAAGGGGCCTGGTCTGAGCCCCGCCGAAGGGACTGTCCTGAGCCCGTCGAAGGGCCTGTCCTGAGCCCCGTCGAAGGGCGCCTGCTATTTCGACTCGCCAATCTCAGTTACCTCCGTATGTCGCCCGCGCTTCCCTGGCCCGAACGTAGGCCATGGGGCCCATCTGGCGCACCAGCCCTTTTAGCTCCAGCATCGCCAGCACGCTGCTCACCGTCGCCACCGGCAGGCCGCTGTCGCGGCACACCTGATCGATGTGTACCGGCTCCTTCGATATATGACGCAGCAGCGCGGCCTCCGTATCCGTGGCCGGGATCAGCTCCTTCATCTCTATTTGCTGGGGCACCATCGTCAGGTTCAGCTCCTCCAGGACGTCTTCCAGCCGCTGTACGAGTTTCGCCCCCTCTTGGATGAGCGAGTTGGTGCCGCGGCTCTGGGGCGAGAAGATGCTACCGGGCACCGCGAACACCTCTCGGTCCTGTTCCAGGGCCAGCCGGGCGGTGATCATGGCGCCGCTCTTGATGTCGCCCTCCACCACCAGCACGCCCAGGCTCAGCCCGGACATGATACGGTTGCGCCGCGGGAAGTAGTCGCCGCGGGGCTGCGTGCCGAGGGGATAATCACTCACCAGGGCCCCGCGCTCCATGATCTCACGGGCCAGCTTGGCGTGCTCCGGCGGGTAGACGATGTCCAGGCCGCAGGCCAGGACCGCCACCGTGCGGCCGCCGGCCCCTAACGCCGCCCTGTGGGCGATGGCGTCGATGCCGCGGGCTAGGCCGCTGATCACGCTTATGCGGTTGCCGGCCATACCGAAGGCCATCTCCTCCGCCACCTGCCGGCCGTATGGCGTCGGCCGGCGCGTGCCCACGACTGCCACGGCCCACTCGTCGCTATCGGAGAGCTGGCCGCGGACGTACAGCACCGGCGGCGGGTCGTATATCTCCTTCAGGCGCGCCGGGTAGGCCGGGTCGTCCCAGGTCAGGGCCTGGATGCCTAGCTGCTCCAGGCGCTCGACCTCGGCGGGGGGGTCGATTTTCGGCCGCTGGGCCGCGATCTCCTGGGCCATCCGCGGTTCGAGCCCGGCGGCGCGGATCTCCGCCGAAGCGGCCCCCCAGGCGCGCTCCAGCGTGCCGAAATGCTTGAGCAGGAGCGAGTAACGCGCCCGGCCAATGCCCGGGACGCGGTTGAACGCGATCCAGTATTTGAGCTCGTCTGGCGCCGTCATCTCAGTCAGGCCATTCTAGCACAGGCCGCGGACGCCCACCAAAGCGTGGCGTCACCGAAGCCGGCCCGGCCTTCGCCGTCTCTAGCGCACTTGCGGACAATGCCCCCGTTGCCCTGGACTGCGGGATAATTCGCGCAGCTTGGCACGGCCAATCTTCAAGCTGCGGGTCTCAACCCGCAGTGACCACCTCAACCCCCTAAGCCCGGCCCTCCTCTACGGGTGTCCCCACCTTGGTGACGCGGACCTTCTTGATGCGCCGGCCCGTCACGCTCAACACCCGCAGCGACAGCCCGTTCACCCTCACTTCGTCGCCCACGCTGGGCATGCGGCCCAGCTCGTTGGTGATCAGCCCGCCTATACTGTCGAAGTCGTTCTTCTGAATCTCCAGGTCGAACATCTCGTTCAGCTCATCGATGCCGACCCGGCCGTCCACGATGGCGTCGTTGGCCGTGAGGAGCTGCACCTCCTGCTCCTGGATATCGAACTCGTCCCGGATCTCGCCCACGATCTCCTCTAGGAGGTCCTCGATGGTCACCAGGCCGGCCGTGCCCCCGTACTCGTCGATCACGATAGCGATGGAGAGGCGGTGCTGCCGCATCTCCGCCAGCATCTCGTCCACCTTCTTGCTCTCGGGCACAACGTACGCCGGCCGCGAGACCTCCAGCAGGCTGACGGGGCAGGTCCCCTTGGCCAGGTGCTTCAGCACCTCCTTGCCGTAGGCCACGCCGACAATGTTGTCGATGGTCCCCTCGTACACGGGGATGCGGCTGTAGCCCTTGTCGACCATCACTCCGGCCGCGTGGTCGAAGCGGTCGTTCACCTCCACCGCCACAATGTCCGTGCGCGGCACCATGATCTCCCGCACCGTCGTCTCCTCCATCTCCATGATGCCGCGGATCATCTGGCGCTCCTCTTCGGGCAGGGCGCCGGCGCCCTCCTCCAGCTCCGCCAGGCGGATCAGCTCCTCCGCCTCCCCGGCCGCCTGCGGATGTCGCCTTCGCCACCAGCGCAGCAGGGCCGCCACCGGCAGGTCCAGCAGCAGCGCCGGCCCCTGGAAGACCAGCCTGACCAGAGACACAAATGGCCGCAGCACCCGCTGCCAGCGCTCCGGGCTCTGGGACACCAGCAGTCGCGGAAACGCCTGCAGCAGCATGAGGGCGAAGAGGACAGCGAAAGCCGCCGCCGTAAGGGCCGCCCAGTTGTGGCCCGCCTCCTCCAGGACCAGGAAGACGACGATGGCGGTGATGCCGACCAGGGCCATGCTTCGGGCCAGGGCCAGCGACGACAGGGTGAGCTGCCGCTCCTGGGCGAACCGCCGCAGCGCCTCCAGGCGCGATTCGGCCGGCTCCCGTAACGCCCGCGCCCTGACCCCAGCGATGACCCCGGCCTCCGCGGCCACCACAAACACGAAGGTGATGACTCCAGCGGCCAGGAGGGCCACTCCCGGCCCGATGTCGCTATCCAAGCTGTTTTCGCACCTGCCCTCTGGCTGAGCGCGTCCGCGGCGTCGCCCGCGCCGGCACGCCA
>JACPQO010000272.1 GCA_016190405.1 Chloroflexota bacterium
CCCACGCCCACGCCCACGCCTACCCCCACGCCTACCCCTACCCCGACGCCTACTCCCACGGCCACTCCGACGCCCACACCTACGGCCACTCCCACCGCCACGCCCACTCCCACTGCCACACCGACTCCCACGCCAACTGCCACGCCAACTGCCACGCCGACCTCAACCCCCACGGCCACACCCACTGCCACGCCGACGCCCACGGCGGGGGTCGCTATAGTTGGTGACTTCGTCTGGCGCGACGCCAACGCCAATGGCCTCCAGGAGCCCGGCGAGCCGGGCGTCCCCAACGTAACCGTGAGACTGTTCGACGCCGGCAACAACCTGGTCAGCAGCACCGCCACAGAGGGGGGCGGGATTTACCTCTTCGCGGTGTCCACCCCCGGATTCTATTTCGTTGAGTTCTTCCTGCCGCAGGGGTTCACCTTCAGCCCGGCGGACCAGGGCCTCAACGACGCCCTGGATAGCGACGTCAACCCTGCCACCGGTCGCACCGGCCTATTTAACGTCATCCTGGGCACCGTGAACCTCACCCTAGACGCCGGACTTGTACCCAAACCCACGCCCACGCCCACGGCTACCCCCACGGCCACGCCCACGCCGACCGCCACTCCGACTCCTACGCCTACGGCTACACCTACGCCTACCGCTACCCCCACGCCAACGCCCACCCCTACTGCCACTCCTACGCCGCCTACGCTCACTCCCAAACCTACACCAACGCCGACGGCTACCCCCACGGCCACGCCCACGCCTACGGCGACAGCTACCCCCACGCCAACGGCTACCCCCCCGCTGACAGCTACCCCGACGCCAACGGCGACACCCACGCCCACGCCTACGGCGACAGCTACACCCACGCCGACGGCCACCCCCACGGCGACAGCCACGCCTACGCCGACAGCTACCCCCACGGCGACCCCGCCGCCGGGTATCATCACCATCTGCGTGGACGACGTGCCGGACGACGCTACGCTGTGGGACGTGGACCTCACCGGGCCCAGCCCGGGCACCCGCGATGACTTGGGCGACGGCCAATGTCAGACGTTCCCTGACCGCAATCCGGGCCCCTACACGGCGACGGAGACACCGCAGCCCGGCTACAGCACCACGGTCAGCTGTGGCGTCAAGGGCAGCGACTCGGACAACGACATCACCTTCTCCCTAAACTCCGGCGAAAGCGTCACCTGCACCTTTGTCAACACCAGGCCTACGCCGACGCCGACGGGGGTGTTGCCGGCGTTCCTGCCGCCCACCGGCGGTGCGCCTCCGGCCGGCCTCAACTCCTTCGGGCTGGTGCTGCTGGCGGGCGGCGCGGCCCTGGTGGCCGGCCTAGCCCTGGGCTGGTTCTTCATGCGGCCCGCCGCCCAGCCCATAAGGCGGCGCATCGACCACTAGTGCAGAGGACCGAAGTGTGATGAGGCCGGGCGGCTGACCCGCCCGGCCTCATCCTTGTCAGGGGCGGCCCGGTCCACCAGACGTGGTGCTCGTGAAGCCGCCGTGCACGAGGGCGGAATTTCTGGCTGCGTCGCCCTTTTCCCCTTGACAACGTCCAGAACCTTGCCGATAATATTAATTGCTTCGGCAGCGCCGCAACTGTCGAGGCCTCGGCGCTCTCCGGGTCTCATCGCCGCACCCCCGCGAGCATACACCACAGACTCGGGAGCGCTTTTCCTTTGCCTTCGCTCTCCTCTGTAACTCTTCCCTACCCGCCGTCATCTTAACCCTAGGAGAACCTTCTTCTAGCCTATGCTCGACATCCAGTCCGACCCTCTGCTCGAGGTGAGGATCATAAGGCGCTGGGCGCTTCTGGCCGTTCTGGTGGCCGCCCTGGCCCTGGCATCCGCGTATAGCGCCCTGCTTGACCTCTCCCTGCCGACATCAGGCGTAGTGCTGGCGCCGGTCCTGCTCGCCATTGTCCTCGTAATCGAGCTCGCTTCCCGCTGGGAGTACCGGATGCGCCGCCGCCACACCTATCCCCAGCGCCTGGGCTACGAGCTGGCCGCCATCCACGACTTCCGCCTGGCCTGTCAGCGCAGCGCCGATCTGGTGGGCGAGTGGCTGCGCGCGGACGCCGTCGTCATCGCCTGGCTGGACGAGGACGGCCAGGCCCTGGCCCCCGTGGCAGCCTACGGCCTGCCTCCCTCCTGGACCGAGACGGCCCCGCACGTTTCCCTGGGCATGCGCTCCCTCAAGGAAGCGCTCCGCCGCGGCTCCTTCCTGGCCAAGCCCTCCGCCAGCGGCGACCCCTGGTTCGGCGGCCGCTTCGACAGCCAGCGGGTGATCTACGTGCCCCTGCTCAGCCGCGACCGTCCCGAAGGCGTCCTGGCCATAGCCGCCGGCCGGCGCAGCGCCGAGGCCCGCGACCAGCGGCTCCTGGCCGCCCTGGGAATGGTGACTTCACTGGCCCTGGATAACTGCCGCCTCTACGAGGGTGAGAAGGCCCACGCCCATCACCTACAGCAGGTCAGCCGCATGAAGAGCGATTTCCTGGCCACCATCTCCCACGAGCTGCGGACGCCGCTCACCTCCATCAAGATGGCCGCCGAGATGCTCCTGGAGGAGGAGCAGCTTGAGGACCCGAACAGCCCGCGCATCCGCCTCGTCCAGAACATCGTGAAGGGCGCCTCCCGCCTCACCAACCTCGTGGCCGACCTGGTGGACGTCTCCCGCGAGGACGAGTTCCAGCCGCGGCTGGAGCTGGACCCCGTCCCCCTGGGCGACCTGGTGGCCACGGCCGCCGCCATCATCCACCCCCTCGTCGCCGCCAAGCACCAGAGCCTCGAGGTGCGGCTCGCCTCCGAGGCCACGCCCGTCCTCGTCGACCGTCTGCGCTTCGAGCAGGTGCTGATCAACCTGCTGTCCAACGCCCAGCGCTACAG
>JACPQO010000279.1 GCA_016190405.1 Chloroflexota bacterium
CTCTGGAGATGCTCCTGGAGGAGCTGGTGGGCTACGTCAGCGACGAGCTGCGCCCCCACGAGGAGGAGTTCGTGACCGTGGACGAACGCACCTTCCGCATCGATGCCGGCATGACGGTCCACGACGCCAACGAGGAGCTGGACCTGGCCCTGCCCGCTGGCGACTACGAGACGGTGGCCGGCTTCGTCCTCAGCCAGCTCGGCCACATCCCCAAGGAGGGGGAGCTGTTCACCTTCAACGGCCTCCGCATCGCCGTCACCAAGGTCAGCGGCCGCAAGGTCGAAGAGGTGACGGTGACCCGGATGTAGCGCGAAAATGCTGCCTTCATGCATTTGTGTACAACACCGCGCCTTGACAGGCGCGGCATCAATAAGTTGTCGATGCCGCAGCCCTTCGACTCCGCTCAGGACAGGCTTTCAAGCTGCGGTCGCGTTCTCCGTCTTCAAGCATGAATAGACGGAACGCTGTCCTCGCGGCCCAGACCAAGCCGCGCCCTTCAGGGCGCGGTGCTGGGATTTCCCTGTGAAGGCCCAGCGCCTGCGAGTCCGTTACGGCGTCGCGCCTCCCGCCTCCTCCCTCAGCCAGCGAGAGCTCCTGCGCGCCTGGCAGGACGCCGCGGCCGCAGCGGGGCTCCCCCTGGCCTACTCCCAGGCCAAGCGTCCCACGCCGCAGATCTCCATCGCGGCGCCCTTGCCCCTGGCCGTGACCTCCGATTGCGAGCTGCTCGACCTGTTTCTGACCGACCGCGTGGACCCTGCCGACGCCCTGGCGCGCCTGCGGGGGGCGCTTCCCGCAGGGCTCGAGGCCATCGCCGCCTGGGAAGTGGGGCCGGCAGCGCCCTCGCTCCAGTCGCGGCTGCGTTGGGCCGAGTACGAGGTGGAGGTACCCCCTGAGGGCCTCGACGCGCGAGAAGTCCAGGCGGCGATCGACCGTCTGCTGGCGGCGGAAACCTTCCCCTGGGAGCACCGCCGTTCGACCATGGTCACGGCGGGAGGCGAGGCCAAGGTCCGCCGCTACGACCTGCGGCCGCTTATCCTGGACCTCCGGCTGACCGGCGAGCGCGATGGTTGCCTTGTCCTGCGCATACGCTTGCGGGCGGAGCCGGAGATGACGGGCCGCGCCGATCAGGTGGTGGCGGCCCTGGCCCTGCCGGCGCCGCGCCGCCTGCACCGCTGCCGGCTCGAGGTCGACGAGGTCCAGCCGGCGGTGCTGGCCTACCGGCGCCTGGGCCGGCCGGACGACTAGGGCTCTCGCTGGCGGCGAGCCAGACTGGGTCGGCGGCAGGCGTGGCGACGTATTAAGAGATCTTCGGCGGATCGGGGCCACAAGCGCAACGAATCGGAGGTGAGACGTGACTGTGGTTAAGCTCGTGGGCGTGGTGGGCTGCGGGATCATGGGCTCCGGCATCGCCCAAGTCTGCGCCACCCACGGCTACGAGGTGCTGGTGCACGAGGTAGATGAGGGCCGCCTCAAGCAGGGCCTCGAGAAGATCAAGAGCCGCCTGCAACGGGATGTCGAGAGGAGCCGCCTGAGTCAGGAGCGCTACGAGCGTGCCCTGCGCAGGCTGGCAGGGACGGTGGACATCAAGGCGCTCACGGACCGCGACATCATCATCGAGGCGGCGCCTGAGGACCTGGCGGTAAAGCAAGACATCTTCGCGCAGCTGGGCAGCGTCTGTTCGCCCGGGACAATTCTCGCCAGTAACACATCGTCAATGTCCCTGAGCGCCCTGGCTGCCGCCTCCGGCCGCCCGGATCGGGTGATCGGCCTCCACTTCTTCAACCCGCCGACCGTCTTGCCGCTCGTGGAGGTGATCTCGTCGGAGAGCACATCCCAGGAGACTATCGAGACGGCTATGGCTTTCTGCGACACCCTGAACAGGCAGACGGTGCGGGTGAAAGATACGCCAGGGTTCATAGTGAATCGATTGCTCGTGCCGTTCATCTTCGACGCCATACGTATGCTGGAAAGCGGGACGGCCTCGGCCGAGGACATCGACCAGGCGTGCAAGGTGGGGCTGAACCATGCCATGGGCCCCCTGGCGACGGCCGACCTCATCGGCCTGGACACGTTGGTCCAGATCAGTGAAGTGATGTTCGGGGAGTACGGAGAGCCTCGCTTCAAAGCGCCGACCATCCTGCGCCGAATGGTCTCCCTGGGCCACCTGGGGCGCAAGAGCGGAAGCGGTTTCTTCGACTACGCTGCGGAGGTGAGCCATGCCGGTCCGGTACGAGCCTGACGGCCACATCGTCACGATCACCATCGACCGTCCCGAGGCGCTGAATGCCATCGACCTGGAGACCTGGCAGGAGTTCTCTGAGGCGACGGGGAGGCTGGCGGCGGACCAAGAGGCCTGGGCCGGCATCATCACCGGCGCCGGCGCCAAGGCGTTCTGCGCGGGTGCCGACCTTGGCTCTACGATCCCCCGCCTTATGGACGATCCGGAACGTAACCCCTATCCTGCGCCCCCCACCATAATGCGGGGCCAGGAGGTTGCCAAGCCTCTCATCGCCGCGATCAACGGCCTGGCCCTGGGCGGCGGCCTGGAGATCGTGCTGGCCTGCGACCTGCGGATAGCGGCGGAGAACGCCCGCTTCGGCTCGCCCGAGGTAAATCTGGGGCTGATACCCGGCTGGGGCGCCACACAGCGTCTGCCGCGCCAGCTCCCCTGGGCGATCGCCGCCAGGATCCTCCTTACCGGGGAGTACCTCAGCGCCGAGGAGGCGTTACGGGTGGGCCTGGTCAACGCTGTCGTGCCGCAGCCAGAGCTAATGGCGGAAGCCCGGCGCTGGGCCGAGACGCTGTGCCAGAGAGGGCCGCTGGCCCTGCGCGCGGCCAAACGCGCCATGCTGGAGGGCGCCGGCCTTCCCCTCGAAGAGGGGCTGCGCATCGAGCAGAGGTACTTCAACTCCCTGGCCTATACCGACGACCTGAGAGAGGGCCTGGTCGCCTTCGGGGAAAAGCGGCAGCCTGTCTTCCGAGGGACGTGACGGGATGAGCCTCCGCCTGGCAGCCGAAACTAACCGGCGGCGAGTGCCGTTCGGCCCTGACCGAAGCGTGCGCCAGGGGATAGTATTGTGGCTGCTGTGACGATGCGGAACGTGCGGCTGTTGTCGCGGGGCGCGGGCAGAATGGTGATCCGGGACGCCAGGCGGACCTGTGCGGTGGGCATCCTCGTGCTGATCGCCGCAGCGCTCCTCTCGGCCTGTGGCGAGGGCGAAAAGACCTCGCCCACTCAGACCGCCAGCCAGCCTCCCGCTACGCCCACGGCGACGGCGTCTCCCGCCACGCCTACGACGACGCCGGGCGCCCCGTTGACGCTAACCATTGCCTCCATTCTGCCGCAACCCGCGAAGGTGGGGGACAACGTGACCATCACGTTCGAGACCCGGGCGGGAGCGGTGATCGGCTTCCAGATCACGGACCCGCAGGGCCAGACTGTGGCTCAGACGCTGGTGACGGCAGGCAGCGACGGGACGGCGACGTACGAGTTAACCATCGATGGGCCGCCGGGCACCTGGCTGGTCGAAGCCGCCGCCGGAGAGTCCATAGCGGACCTGTTACGGCTTCAGGCCTCGCCGAGCCCCGGGCCGCAGACGGCGGACGCGACCTTCGAGGTGCAGTGAGACAGGCCCAAGCCCTTCTCGCGGGGCTGACGTTGCTGGCGAGGACCTACGGCTGGGGCGGCGGCGCCGCTGCGCCGTCGATGACCCGGCCGTCCCGCATCTGGACCATCCGGTCGGCCGCGGCCGCCACCTCGGGGTCATGAGTGACCAGCATGATCGTGACCCGCCGTTCCTGGCGAAGGCGCCGGAACAGCGCCAGGACGTTCTGCGCGGAGGCCGAGTCGAGGTTGCCGGTGGGCTCGTCGGC
>JACPQO010000280.1 GCA_016190405.1 Chloroflexota bacterium
AGTTGGTGGCGTGTTTGATCATCTCCGCCGTGCGAAGGCCCACCTTCACACGGGGGGCGTCGATGGCGCCGAGCAGGCCATCGACGCGGTCGGCGATAGTGGCCTCGTTGGCGCCGATCACCAGCATGTCCGGACGCCGGAAGCGTTCCAGCGCCTGGCCGAGGCGGAGGTTCTCCGGCAAGTAGGCGATGGCGAAGGCTAGGCTGGGGTTCAACTCGCTGATGCGCGCTGCCAGCTGCTCGCAGGTGCCCACAGGTACCTGGCTGCTGACGATGACGGTAGCGCCGTCCTCCAGATGGCGGGCCAGATCGGCGGCGGCATCGAACAGGGGGGACAGGTCGACCTCATCCTTCTCATTCACCGGCGTATCGTGGGCGATGAAGGCGGCGGTGGCCCCCGTGAGCCCTTCCGCCGGGTCGGTCGTGAAGCTGAGTCGCCCGCCGGCTATGTTGGCAGCGATAAGCTCGTCCAGGCCAGGCTCGAACAGCGGCGACGCGGCGCGGTTCAGCCGATCCACGCTTGCGGCGTCGGGATCGACCGCGGTCACGCGATAGCCGAGCTCGGCCAGGCAGGCGGCGGTCACGCAGCCCAGGTGCCAGGCGCCGATGACGCCGATCTTTTCCCCGCTCATACTCTCGCCGGCTCCCCTTCCGCCGTCAGCCGCGCCACGGCGATCCGAACCGCCTCCACGGCGGTGTGCTTGGCCGCCCAGCCCAACTCCCGCATCTTGCTGACGTCGTGGAAGTAGGCTGGGACGTCGCCAGGCCAGCCGCGCCGGCCGCCGGTGTAGTGGAACTCCGTCTCCCGCAGCCCCATCTCTTCCACCGTAATGCGGGCGACCTTCGTGACCTTGAGGCTGGACTCCGCGCCCAGATTGAACACGTCGCAGGCCTCACCTCCGGCGTGGCGGAAGGCAAACAGCATCCCGTCCACGCAGTCGTCCACCAGGAAGAAGTTCTTCTGCTGCTCGCCGTCGCCCAGGATCTCCAGCACGTGTGGGTCTTTCCAGAGCTTGCGGACGAAGTCGAAGATGACGCCGTGCCCCATGCGCCCGCCGACGACGTTGGCGAAGCGGAACATCCAGGCCTGGATGCCATGGAGATGGCAGTAGGCGCTGATCAGCCCTTCGCAGGCCAGCTTGGCGGCGCCGTAGGGGGAGATGGGGAGGAGGGGGCCGACGTCCTCCGGCGTCGGCTGCACCGGCGTCTCGCCGTAGACCGCCGCCGAGGAGGCGAAGACGAGCTTGCGGGTGCCGTTGGCGGCCATCGCCTCCAGGACGTTGCTGGTGGCGATGGTGCAGTTCCTCAGGTCTAGCTGGGGGTCGGCGGCGCCGCCGGGTATGTCCGTGTTCGCGCCCAGGTGGCAGACCACCTCGTGGCCGGCCATCGCCTGGGTGAGAGTGTCCAGGTCCAGCATGTCTGCCTGCACCAGGCTGAAGCGCGGGTTCTGCAGGGCCCGCTCCAGCCATTCGCTGCGTCCGAGGGCAAGCTTGTCGTAAGCGGTCACCCCGTGCCCCTCCGCCAGCAGGCGGTCCACCAGGTGGCTACCGATGAAGCCGGCGCCCCCGGTAACGAAGTAGCTTTCTCGGTCCGTCATTCCGCTTCTCCTTTCTGGGCACTCCGGCTGAAGATGCCGGAGAGATAGCCGAAGGCAAGGAACCCCAGTGATACCGTGATAAGGCCGAGCCGACGGACCGCCAGCGCCGGGTGGTGTGGCAAGCTGGCCAGAGTGCGCGGCAGCAGGCGGGTGAGGATGCGCAGCAGGAGCCCTCGCTCGATGCCGAGGGGCGCCGCCGCTCCGGCCGCGCGCTGGAGCATCCTGCGGGAGCGGCCGATGAAGTAGGACCGCTCCACCACCCAGGGCAGGCTCAGGCGGTAGTGGTGCACTTTGTGCCAGATGCGGGCGCGGGGGCTGAAGACGATGCGCTTGCCGGTGGCCGCCTTCGCCCGCAGGGAGAACTCGTTGTCTTCTGCGAAGGCGCCACGATGGAAGCCGTGGCTGTTGTTGAAGCCCCCGCAGGCTTGGAACGCCTCTCTGCGAAAGGCCATGTTGTGGCCCCAGGCGTTCCGCACCTCCCGAGCGTCCTCCCAGCCGGTCCAGCCCGTGCAACTGATGAGCCAGTAGAACTCCTCCGGCAGCCAGCTCATCGCCTCGTCGTCCCAGAGGGGGAGGGTAGCGCCCGTAAGCCCAACGACCGAGTCCGAGCGGCAGGCGCTCACTACCTCGACGGCCCAATCGGGGAAGGCGACGGCGTCATCGTCCATGAAGGCGAGGATATCCCCCTTCGCGGCCTCGATGCCGACGTTGCGGGCGGCGGAGAGGCCGGGCTCACCGTCGTTGAACAGCACTCGCGCGTTGGGGAGTGGCCGCTCGGCGACATGGGAGGCGACGCGCTCGTACAGCTCGCGGCTGCCCTCGGCCACGAACAGCGTCTCCATGGGCGAGTAGGTCTGCGCCCCCAGACTGTCCATCAGATCAAAGATGTCGCCCAGCCTGTCGAGGGTGTGGGAGGTGGCGATCACCGAGAGCAGAGGTGCGCCCCCGTCTCCGGGGCCGATGCTGTGGTTCATGCCAGATCCTCCGGTGTCACCGCCCTGCCCGTCCGCGCCGACTCGTACAGGGCCTGGGTCAGCCGGGACGCCATCAGCCCGTCCCTGCCGCTCCCCAGCGGCTCGCGGCCCTCGTCGACAGCCTCGACGAACTCCCGCCACTCCTCGGCCCAGGAGCGGTCTTCGCCCCGGAACTCGATCACCCGCTCCCTGAAGGGCGCCGAGGGAGACCTCCTGCCCAGGACGGCGCGCTCCGTCCCGTAGCTGCCGTTGAGCCCCCCCACCTTCACGTAGCCTTCCCTGCCGAACACCTCGAAGGAGAACAGGTTCCTCCACTCCGTCCAACTGGCGTGCAGAGAAGCGACCTGGCCGCCGGTGGTGCGGAGGAGGGCGAAGGCGTTGTCCTCCAGCGGCCCCATCTCCCAGTAGCTGCTGGAGAGAAAGGCGAAGCACTCCGAGAACTCACCCAGGAACCAGCGGGCCAAGTCCAGCCCGTGGACACCCTGGTCTATCAGCTCGCCGCCGCCGCTGATCTCGCCACGCGCCCGCCACTCCCGGTCGTAGCCCTCGCGGCCGGCGATCCCGTGCCGGGAGCGGATGAACATGATCTCCCCGATCTGCCCTTCGTCGCACCAGAGCTTGGCCTGGCGGATCGCGGGGTGGTGGCGGTGGTTGAGGCCACACTTGATCCTGGCGCCGGACTCCCGGGCGGCGTCGAGCACCCTCCGGGCCTCTGTGGGGTTGCGGCCCAGCGGCTTCTCGCAGAGGACATGCTTGCCCCG
>JACPQO010000275.1 GCA_016190405.1 Chloroflexota bacterium
GCACCAGGACGTGGCCGAACGGGTCATGGACTCCATGGACCTGGAGCGGGAGAAGGGGATCACCATCCTCGCCAAGAACACGGCGGTGCCGTACCGGGGGGTGAAGATCAACATAGTCGATACCCCGGGCCACGCCGACTTCGGTGGTGAGGTCGAGCGTGGACTGACGATGGTCGACGGCGCGCTGCTGCTGGTGGACGCCAGCGAGGGCCCGCTGCCCCAGACCCGCTTCGTGCTCAGGAAGGCGCTGGAGCGACGGCTCCCCATCATCCTGGTGATAAACAAGGTCGACCGGCCGGACGCGCGCATCCGGGAAGTCGTCAACGAGGTGTACGAGCTGTTTCTGGACCTCGATGCCGGTGAGGAACAGATCGAGTTCCCCATCGTGTACTGCGACGCGCGCACCGGGCAGGCTTCGCTCGATCCAGCGGAAGCGGCCAGTGATCTCCAACCGCTGTTCGGGTTGCTCCTCGACTACATTCCCGCGCCCCGCTACGATGAAGGCCGCCCCCTTCAGGCGCTCGTCACCAACCTGGACGCCTCGCCCTACCTCGGCCGGCTGGCGCTGTGCCGTGTCCATCACGGCACGATCAAGAAGGGCCAGACCATAGCCTGGTGCCGGGCGGACGGCAGTATAGAGCCGCTGAAGGTCACAGAGCTCTATGTGACGGAGGCTCTGGACCGGGTGGCCGTGGCGGAAGCTGGCCCGGGCGAGATCATCGCCGTCGCCGGCCTTCCCGACGTTACCATCGGGGATACGCTGACCGACCCGGAAGACCCCCGACCCCTCCCCGTAATCAGGGTCGACGAACCCAGCATGTCGATGACCATCGGCATCAACACCTCGCCTCTTGCCGGACAGGATGGCGACAAGCTGACGGCGCGGCTCGTGAAGAACCGCCTGGACACCGAGGTGGTGGGCAACGTATCGATCAGGGTCCGGCCCACGGAAAGGCCCGATACCTGGGAAGTTCAGGGCCGCGGCGAGCTCCAACTGGCGATCCTGGTGGAGACGATGAGACGGGAGGGCTACGAGATCACGGTGGGGAAGCCGCAGGTGGTGACCAAGGTCATAGACGGGAAGCTCTGCGAGCCCGTCGAGCGGGTGGCCATCGACGTCCCGGAGGAGTACCTGGGGGTGGTAACCCAGCTTCTGGCCATGCGAAGGGGCCGGATGGAGCAGATGGTGAACCACGGGACGGGCTGGGTGAGGATGGAGCACCTGGCGCCGGCGCGAGGACTCATCGGCTTCCACACGGAGTTCAGGACCGAGACCAGGGGAACGGGCATATTGCACCACGTTTTTGAGGGCTACGAACCATGGCACGGCGAACTCCTGACGCGTCCGACGGGCGCCTTGGTGGCGGACCGCCGCGGCCAGACGGCGATCTACGCCCTCCTGAACCTCCAGGAGCGGGGCATGCTGTTCGTGGGCCCGGGCGTTGACGTCTATGAGGGAATGATCATCGGCGAGAACGCCCGGCCCGATGATATGGACGTGAACCCCGCCAAGGAGAAGAAGCAGACCAACATCCGCTCCTCCACGGCCGACGAGACGCAGAAGCTCATTCCCCACAGGCATCTATCCCTCGAGCAGGCGCTGGAGCTGATCCGCGAGGACGAGTGCCTGGAGGTGACGCCACGCAACATCCGCCTGCGCAAGATTATTCTCGATGTCTCCGAGCGAGCGAAGCGGAGGAAGGGTGCAGGCGTATCCGTGCTGGGGTAGGAACGTTCGTGCTAGCCTGGAGCTGGTCCCGGCGTAGCGCAGCCCGGTAGCGCACCGGAATGGCGTTCAGAGACGTCGTCGGTTCGAATCGGACCGCCCCGACCAGTTCCACCGCCGAACACCCGGATTCCAACGGTCCGGCGCAGGACGCTGACGCTACGCCCCGCCGTCAGCGCGTGAGCAGGCCCGCATCGATGACGAACGGGGAGCCGGTCACGAACCGCGCCCGATCAGACGCCAGGTAGAGTACCGCCTCCGCCACATCCTCAGGCTCGATCCAGGGCACGGGCAGCAGGTTGCCCGAGGAACGCTCGGCGATCTTCTGCGGCGTGGCCCCCTCGAGAGCCGCCAGGCCGTCATTCATCGGTGTGTTGACGCCGGTCGGATGAATGGAGACCACGCGGATGCCGTGAGGCGCCAGCTCGATCGCCCAGGAACGGGTCAGGCCGGTCAGTCCCCACTTCGAGGCGGCGTAGTGGCTCAGCCGGTTCATCCCGCGCAGCCCGGCGACCGAGGAGTTGTTGATGATGACGCCAGAGCCCTGGCGTATCATGACCGGGATCACCCGCCGCGCCACCAGCCAGGCCCCCTTTAGGTTGATGTCGACCATGGTGTCCCACTCGTCCTCGCTGAGCTCATGGGCCAGGCCGTAGGCGCAGATCCCCGCGTTGTTGAACAGGACGTCGATGCGCCCGAACTGCGCGACGGTGCCGTCGACGGCGGCGGTGATCGCAGCATCGTCGCGTACGTCGCCCGCGAAGGTCAGGCAATCGGAGCCGGCCTCACGACAGAGCGCCTGCAGGCTGCGCAGCTCATCCCGAGAGCCGAGTTCATAGCCGGGGTAGGGCAGCGGCCTGGCCACATCGAACGCCGCAATGCGGGCGCCGGCCCGGGCCAGCGCCAGGGCCGTCGCCCGGCCCTGGCCGTGAGCGGCGCCGGTGACAAACGCGACCTTGCCCGCGAATTCGCGATCCGGCATCACACCGCTCCTTCCTCCAGCACCCCCCTGGATGCCGTGTCGCCTCTCCGGTACGGCTCCAGATAGTCATCGAGATCCACTTCCAGGGCGTTGTTGACGACGTTCGTCGCGACCATCAAGGCGCCGAAGGCCGTCAGGGCTACGATCTGCTCGTCGGAGAACGCCGCGGCGAGGCGCGCATACAGGCCATCGGGGACCCGGCCCAACGGCTTCGCCAGCTGCCGGCCAAACTCCACGACCAGCGCCTCCCGTTCGTCGAGGGCGAACTGGTCCGTGTCCTCGCCCGATTCGAGCAGGATCCTGCGGAAGTACGTCGAGCAAATCAGGCAGTCGTTCTCACTCGATATCGCGTGCGAAAAAAGGTTGGTCAGGCGCTCGCCCAGGAAGGGTTGCACCGTGTCGCGCAGGGGGTACCACTCCATCAGCGCGCGGAACGCGGGCAGGGAATGCAGTAGAGTGCGTTTCATGTTGGTGATGCGGCCCTGCTCACGGACCGTTTCGTCGTGGGCGGCGCGCTGCTCGGGGTCTGCCTCGGCGTATTCTACGGGACGGATGCGCGTCATCGCTGGGCCTCCTCTCCGCTGGGGGCACGTCAACTTTAGCAGGTAGCGCGCGCTGGTGGCACGCAGCGTCGTCTTTGCGGCAGGCCAGCGTTACACTGGTAGGGCAGCGTGCGCGCGCCAGGCGGTAACCGAAAGGATCCCGCAAGTGATCGTGGTGATGAAGCGGAGCGTGACGGAAGGCCAGATCCTGGCCGTCCAGAAGCGCATCCGCGAGCTGGGGTTCAAGGACCACCTCTCGCGCGGCGCCGAGCGGACCGTCATCGGCGTTCTCGGGCCTGTGTATGCGGAGCTGCAGGAAGAGTTCGCCACCATGGCCGGCGTCGACTCTGTTGTCCGCATCAGCAAGCCCTTCAAACTGGCCAGCCGCGAGGTGAAGGAGGAAGACACAGTCGTCAGGGTGGGCGGCCTGGAGATCGGCGCCGGGCCCACAGTGGTAATGGCGGGCCCCTGCTCCGTGGATACGGAGGAGAACGTGATGCGGACGGCGCGGGCCGTAAAGGCAGCCGGAGCCCACCTGCTGCGCGGCGGCGCCTTCAAGCCCCGGACCAGCCCCTACGCCTTCCGCGGCCACGGCGAGAAGGGGCTGGAGATACTGGCGGCCGCGCGCACGGAGACCGGCCTCCCCATCGTCACCGAGGTGATGGACGCCCGCGACGTTGACCTCGTCGCCCGTCACGCAGACGTCCTCCAGACCGGCGCCCGCAACATGCAGAACTTCACGCTGCTGGAGGAGGTGGGAAAGGCCGGCAAGCCCGTGCTGCTGAAGCGCGGCATGTGGGCGACGGTAGAACAGTGGCTGCTGGCCGCCGAGTACGTGCTCTCGCAGGGCAACCCGAACGTAATCCTCTGCGAGCGCGGCATCGTCAGCCTGGAATCGGGCACGCGCTTTACGTTCGACGTCGCCGCTATCCCGCTGGTCAAGCACCTGAGCCATCTGCCGGTCATCGGCGATCCCAGCCACGCCACCGGCAAGTGGTACCTGGTGGAGCCGGTGGCCCTGGCGGCCCTGGGCGCCGGCGCCGACGGGCTGATCATCGAGGTGCACCCGGACCCGGACCACGCGCTCTCCGAC
>JACPQO010000265.1 GCA_016190405.1 Chloroflexota bacterium
ATCTTCCGCATCTTCGATGCCGTGAACGACCTGCGCAACCTGGAGACGGCGGTCCGGGCTGCCAAGCGCGCGGGCGCCCACGTCCAGGGGACCATATGCTACACCATCAGCCCCGTCCACACGGCCGACATGTACGCCAGGCAGGCCAAGGAGCTGGTGGAGATGGGATCGGACTCCGTCTGCCTCAAGGATATGGCCGGTCTCCTACACCCTTACGACGCTTACCAGATCATCCGCAGCATGAAGCAGGCCGTCAGCGTCCCCATCCAGCTCCACTGCCACTGCACCAGCGGCATGGCCGAGATGAGCTACGTGAAGGCCACCGAGGCCGGCGTGGATGTCATCGACTGCGCCCTGTCGACCCTGTCGCAAGGGACATCGCAGCCGCCCTGCGAGTCCATCGTCGCCACCTTTCAGGGGTCGGAGCACGAGGCGGGGCTGGACCTGGAGCAGTTGACCCACCTGGCGGACTATTTCGCAGAGGTGCGCAGGAAGTACGCCGCCTTCGAGGGCAACGTCAAGGTGGACGCCGGCGTACTGTTGCACCAGGTGCCCGGCGGCATGATCTCCAACCTCGTGTCGCAGCTCCGGGAGCAGGGCTCGCTGGAGAAGCTGCGCGACGTGCTGGACGAGATCCCGCGGGTGCGGGCCGACCTGGGGTACCCACCGCTGGTGACGCCCACCAGCCAGATCGTGGGGACCCAGGCGGTGCTGAACGCCCTGTTCGGACAGCGCTACAAGCAGGTGACCAAGGAGACGCGGGCCTACGTCCTGGGCCAGTACGGGGCCTCGCCGGCGCCCATTAGCGAGGATATCCGCAAGACCATCGCGCCGGACGCCGAACCGATCACGGGCCGCCCGGCCGACCAGCTGGGGCCGGAGTTGGAGCGGGCAGCCGGCGAGCTGGGCGACCTGGCCCGCAGCGAGCAGGACATCGTCTCCTACACGCTTTTCCCGCAGCCGACCCGCGAGTTCCTGGAATGGCTGACCGGCGGCGCCGGCATCGAGGGGGAGCTGGTGGCCGCCATCGCCGCCGCCCTGACCCAGGACCACAAGCCCGCGCAGCCGGAGCAGATGGCCCGCAGCGACCGCAACCCCTGGAAGCTGGCGGGCCGCCAGAGGCTGCTGAGGGGATAGGCGATGAGGGCCTGGCCGGCCGGACTAAAGTCCAGCCTTCGGGAGAGTGGGCGATGAAGCTGGTCATCCAGGGGCAGGAGTTCGAGGTTCAGCCAGGCGCGGACGCCGTCGCCGTCGGCGAGACACAGTACGCCACACGGCTGGTGCGGAACGCCAACATCGTTACAGTTTATGTCAACGAGCGCCCGTTCAACGTGCAGCTACCGCCCACCCTGGCCGAGGAAGGCCCGATCAAGCTCCTGGTGGACGCCAAGGAGTACGCGGTGGAGCTGAAGGGTCGGGCCGCCGCGCGGCCGGCGAGCCGCGCCGCCGGGCGCCGGGCGGCGCCCAGCGCGGGCGCCGGCGCCATCACCTCCCAGATGACCGGCCGGATCATCCGCGTGAACGTCAAGCCGGGCGACGAGGTCAAGGAGGGGGACATCCTGCTGATAGTCGAGGCGATGAAGATGGAGAACGAGATCGCGGCGCCCATGGCCGGCACGGTCAAAGAGGTCGCCGTGGCGGCGGGGGCCCGCGTCTCCGAAGGGGACCTGCTCATCGTCCTGGAGCCGGCGTAGCGGCCGCGGCGCCGCAGAAGCGCTCCGGCTTCGGCGGCCCCCACCACCTCCAAGACCCCTCCGCTCAGCCTCCACTGGCCTGATTTGGGCCCTTCGACAAGCTCAGGGCGAACGGATATGTACCGGCATCCCGCGTCTCCGAAGGGGGACCCGCTGCTGGTCCCGGAGCCGGCTGGATAGCCGTCCCCCTTCAACCCATTTGGCAAGCTCAGCGCAGCCACGTTCAGGGCGGACGGCCCGATTGCGCGGAAACTAGACGATGCCGCGCCTTTCAAGGCGCGGTCTTGCGCATCCCCGCCCAAGTAGCCAGCGCATGCATCCGCCGGACGCTCATGGAAGCCTAAAGGCTTCCGCTACACCGGCTCGCTTACTCCGGCAGGGTGACCAGCGACGTCGTGCTTTGGATGCCCTCGATGGTGCGGATGCGCTCGCCCAGGATCGGGGGGATCTCCTGGAGATTGCCGACCTCGATCTCCGCCACGATGTCGTAAGGGCCCATCACCTCGTGCATCTCCACGACACCGGGGATCTTGCGTATCGCTTCGACGACGTGGCGGGTCTTGCCGGGGTCGGTGACTACGAGGACGTAGGCTTTGATCGCCATGGGGACCCCCCTAAAGAGACTGGGCATCTCTGCCGGGCTGGCAAATTCGCGCTCATTATACAACATCGCCGCCCTTCGGCCTTCATAGCTAGCCGGGAAGACGGGGCCGTGTTAAACTAAGCCTGGACTGTGCAAATTGACGCTGTCACTCTCAGGGGGGCCACCAGCGGGCTTCTATCCAATGTCTAGAGCGGGGGGTAGAAGAGCGGCCGGCCTCGACTCCCGGTTGACGGCGGCGAGAGCCCCTGGGCGGGAGCGAATCGTATGAGACAACAGGGAGCATAGCCGTGCCCAGAGACGACTTCGTGATCCGGATCGGCGGCGACACCGCCATCGGCGGCGTCATCAGCACCGGCGAAAACTTCACCCTGGCCGCGGCCCACCTGGGATTCCACACCTTCACCTTCCGCACCTATCCGTCCGAGATCAAGGGCGGCCACGCCTGGTTCCAGGTCCGCATCTCCAACCGGACTGTCGTCTCCCTCGGCGACGGTTGCGACATCCTCATCGCCTTCGACCAGGAGGCATACGAGCTCCACCGCGGCGACCTGAACGAGGGCGGCGTCCTCATCTACGACTCGGACCTCGTGCACCCCCAGGACGGGGGCTACATCCGCTACGGCGTGCCGTTCCAGAAGATCGCCCGGCAGGAGCTGGACTTCGTGCGCGGCACCAACGTCGTGATCCTGGGGGTCATGGCCGGGCTGTTTGGCCTGGCGCCGGCTTCCCTGGAGGAGATGGTGCGCAGCCGCTACAAGCGCCGGGCCGAGCTGGTGGAGAAGAACCTGGAAGCGCTCAAGTACGGATACGAGTACACGAAGAAGCTCCAGAAGGAGGACAAGTTCTGGCTGGGCACGGCCGACCACGTGACCCGGCTGGTGATGAGCGGCAACGACGCCATCACGGCCGGGGCGCTGTACGCCGGCTGCCGTTACTTCGCGGGCTACCCCATCACGCCCGCCTCCGACATCCTGGAGACGATGGC
>JACPQO010000270.1 GCA_016190405.1 Chloroflexota bacterium
CTCTTGAGGGCTATGAACTCCTCGATGTCGGGGTGGGTGACGGCCAGGATGCCCATGTTGGCGCCGCGGCGGGTGCCACCCTGTTTGATCGCCTCAGTGGCGGCATCGAACACCTTGAGGAACGACACCGGCCCGGAGGCCACCCCCATGGTGGAGCGGACGCGGTCCCCCCTGGGCCGCAAGCGGGAGAAGGCGAAGCCGGTGCCGCCGCCGGACTGGTGGATACGCGCAGTGTCCTTAATCGCCTGGAAGATCCCCTCAATACTGTCCGGCACGGGCAGGACGAAGCAGGCCGAAAGCTGCTGGATCTCGCGGCCGGCGTTCATGAGGGTGGGCGAGTTGGGCAGGAATTCCAGCCGGGCCATCAGCTCCAGGAAGCGCTCCTCCCAGTGGGCAGCGGCGTTCGGTAGGGGCGGTTCGCGAACCGCCCCTACGAGGGGCTTGTACAACAGCTCGGCCTGGGCGATATTGTGGGCGACGCGGCGAAACAGCTCCTCGGGCGTCTCCAGCGGCCGGCCGGCGTCGTCCTTGGCCAGGTAGCGACGCTCCAGGACGACGCGGGCGTTGTCCGAGAGAGCGATTGTGGGAGCGCGGCCGCGGCCCGGCGGCCGCCTGCCTGGGCGTTCGCGCGTAGTCATCGCAGGTCGGTTTCAGTATAGCATCGCGGGCCGGTGAGGACGGGCGAAAATGGCACGCGGTGGCCTATTGACAAGGGAGATAATCGGGTTAATATTTGACCTAACGGGAGGGCGCAGCCATGACCACATCGACCCCTGTTCTCACTGCTAACGGGGCCAAGGCGCCGGCGCAGACGCTGACGGCCTTCGCGCTGCGCTTCCGGCAGAAACGGCCGGACGTGAACCTGTACGTTACCGCTCTGCCCCTGCGGGAGCTGCTGGGCCGCTTCCGGGCGGACACCTACCGCACGGGCAAGCCCGAAGGGGGCTACCAGCGCCCCCTGACGTCATCGCGGCTGCGCCAGCTCTCGGCCTACATGCGGCTGGAAGAGGGGATGCTCCCCACCTCCGTCCTCCTCTGCATCCGCCAGCCGGACCGGGCCGTGTTCGAGCCGCTGGCGGCGGAGGCGGCCGGCGAGCCGGGCATGATCAGCATCGACGGCTCCGTGCCGCTGTGGGTGGTGGACGGCCAGCACCGGCTGTTCGGCCTGGAGCGGGCGCTAACCAAGGACAAGGCCAAGTGGCTCGTCGACTACCCCCTACCGGTCACCATCGTGGAGGGGATCGACGCCTACGAGGAGATGCGCTACTTCCACGTCATCAACACCCGCCACAAGGGTGTACCCACGGACGTGGTGGACCGACACCTGCTCACCATGCGGGAGGCGGAGGGCCCGGCGCTGCTGGAGCGGGAGGGCGAGCGGAACTACCTCCGGGGGCGCGCCACCAAGCTGACGGACCTGCTGAACAACGATCCGGAGAGCCCCTGGCGGGGGCTGATCCGCATGCCCGGCGAGCCCCGGCGGCCACAGCACACCATGCGACAGCACAGCATGGTCGCCTCTTTGGGCCCCGTCGTCGGCGATAGCTTCGTCAAGCGTCTGGGCGACGAGGAGACGGGGAAGCTGCTGCTGAACTACTGGACGGCCGCCCGGGAGCGCTGGCTGAGCGCCTTCGAAGCGCCCCAGGAGTACGTCATCCAGAAGACCCTGGGGGCCGGCGCTCTGCACCAGGTCTTCCCCGACGTGCTGGAGCTCTGCCGCGCCGGCGACGACTTCTCCGCCGCCAAGATGTACGACATCCTCTCCGAGGTAGGGCGCAGCGGCGGCTTCTGGCACGGCACCCGCGGCCACTACATGGTGCGCCAGAGCGGCGCCCGCTACGTGCGCGCCCTGGCCGAGTACCTGCGCGAGCGGCTGCCGCGGCCGGTCCTGCGGCGGCTATAGATGCCGCCCGGGCCCGTCCACATGGGGCCGGAGCTTATGGTCGTAGACAAAATAAACCCACTCCTGCGGATTGAAATCCGCAGCTTCCCTTGAAGTTGAAGGTTTCAAGCCTCAGAGGGCAATCTAAGTGGCTAATGACCACTAGCTCCGCCCAGCCCCAGCAGAGCTAAAGCCCTGCAGCCATGGTGCTTCGGGGGGCCTTCCCTCCCGCCACCGCTGCGCCGTTACCCTGGGCCGCGGCCATCTGGCAGAGCGGCCGCGCGCCTTGACGCGCCAGCACCCTGAGGAAGGCCGCGACGATCACCGGGTCGAACTGAGAGCCGCTGTTGCGCTTCAGCTCCTCGACGGCGGTTTCGATAGGCAGGGCCTCCCTGTACGGGCGGTCCGTGGTCATGGCGTCGAAGGCGTCGGTCACCAGCAGGATGCGGGAGGCGACGGGTATCTGGTCGCCGGCCAGGCCGTCGGGGTAGCCGGAGCCGTCGAAGTGCTCGTGATGATGGAGGATGGCCGGAGTGGCGTCGGCGATGGAGCGGACCTGACCCAGAATGTTCAGGGCCGTCACCGGGTGCTGTCTCATGTGGCCCCACTCCGCTTCGGTCAAGGGCCCCGGCTTGAACAGCACCTCGTCGGGCACCGCCAGCTTGCCAACGTCGTGCAGCAGCGACGACAGGCGCACGATCGAGGTCTCCCGCTCGTCCAGCCCCAGCTCCTCGGCCAGCCTGGCCGAATACCACGAGCAGCGCTCGGTGTGGGCGCGGGTGGCAGGGTCTTTGGCCGCCAGAGCGGCGATGAGGGCGGTGACGACCTCCGGCGCCTTCACGGCGCCGTCGGCGGCGTACCAGGGCACCGTCCCCTGGGCTCGCTGCCGGACCAGCTTGCTCCAGTGGCCCACGCGGTTCTTGCCGGCGGACTTGGCCCAGTACATGGCGGCGTCCGCCCCGTACATAAGCTCCTCCGCCGATTCGGCCGTGTCCGGGAATGAGGCCACCCCCAGGCTCACGGTGAGCCTCCGACCGCTGTGGTCCGTGCTGCGCTCGACAGCGCGGCGCAGCCGCTCGGCGGCTCTGGCTGTCGTGCGGCGGTCCGCGCCCGGCAGCAGCACCGCGAACTCGTCTCCCCCGTAGCGGTAGGCCTGCTGCTGGCCGGCGAGGTCGGAGACCGTGCGCGCCAGATCGCGCAGCGTCTGATCACCGGCCAGGTGTCCCTGGCGGTCGTTGAACTGCTTGAAGCCGTCGATGTCCAGCATTATCAGGCCGATGCTGGCCCCGTCGGCCTGGGCCCGGCCTACCTCTTCCCTGATCTTCTCCTGGAAGGCGCGGTGGTTGGCCAGGCCGGTCAGGCCGTCCGTGGCGGCCTGGGCGCGGGCGTCCACCAGCTCGTGGTTCCGCCGCCGTAGCTCCTGGTTGGCCCGGCGCAGCTCCGCTGTGCGCTGCCGTACCTTAGCCTCCAGCGAGCGGTTCAGCTTCTCGATTTGCTGGCGCTCCACCTCCAGCTCCTGGTTGAGGGCCCGCAACCCCTGTTCCGCCCGCTTCCGTCCCGTGACGTCGTGCACGAAGCTTATGGCCAGCGGACCGTCCTTCGTCTGCACGAAGCCGAGGGCGCAGGAGGCCGGGAACTCGCTGCCGTCCTGGCGCCGGCCCACCACATCCAGGCCGTGAGACATCGGGCGCGTCTGCGGCTCCGACAGGTAGCTGGCGCACTGTCCGCTATGGGCCTGCTGGAAGCGCTCCGGCATCAGCATCTCAATGGGCTGCCCCGGCAGCTCGCCCTTGTTATATCCGAACATCGACTCGGCCGCCGCGTTCGCGATACTAATGGTACCGTCGGCGGTTGTAACGATTATGCCCAGCGGGGCGGACTCCGCCAGCGTCCGGAACCGCTCCTCGCTCTCCCGCAGGGCCTCCTCCCCACGCACTCTCGCCGTGATGTCGCGGCCAATACCGATGATGCCAATCACGTCGCCGTTCTTCATCAAGGGCCGTTCCGCGAATTCCCCTACCAAGTAACGACCTGACTTCGACAGGACCCGCACCTGGGAGACCGGCGGCGCTTCTCCCCGCAGAAGTCTTCTGTGGTTTTGCGCCGCCGTGGGCGAGTCGTCGGGATGGATGAGCGGTCCGAAGGGTTTGCCCAGCCACTCGCCGCGTGACCAGCCGGTGATCGCTTCAAACGCAGGGTTAAGCGACGTGACGGTCCCGTCCGGTGAGAGGGTATAGATGACGTCCCTTGCCCGTTCGACCAGGTTCCGATACCGCTCCTCGTTGCGGCGCAGCTCCTTGGTCCGCTCGTGGACCTTCTGCTCGAGACGCCGGTTGGCCTCCACCAGCGAGTCCGTCATGGTGTTGACGGCGGCGCCCAGGCGGGCCAGCTCCCGCGGGCCGGCGGCCGGCGCCCGCGTCTGCAGGTCGCCGCCGGCCACGGCCAGGGCCGCCGACTCCAGCGCTGACAGAGGGCGCAGGATGGAGCGGGCGACGACAAAGGATGCTGCCACACCCAACGCTATGCCTGCCACACCCGAGATGAGGAGAAGCCAGAGCGCTGCGTCAGCCGTCGTGTTGGCGCGCCTTTGCAGGGCGGCGGCGCGCTCCGCCTCGCTCTGGTCGACGGCGTCAAACGCCGCTCCCAGCTGCTGCAGCCGGGGGATGGTGGCATTCAGGGCTGCCATGGCGCCTTGGACGTCGCCGCTCTTGCGCAGGACGACGGCGCGCTGCCAGACGTCGGTAATGTCGGCCGCGTTAAGCGATATTTCGTCGAGCTTCGCGACGTCTTCCTCTTCCCCTTGCGCCGCCTCCCGCGCTCGTCCTTCTGCGAGAGCATCTGAGGCCCGGGCGGCCGCCGAGCCGCTGGATGCGAGGAAGGACTCGTCGCCGGTCGATACGTAAAGCTGGACCAGAATGAGAGCGTAGGCGCCGTCCATTCTCGCCTCTCGGATCAAGGAGGCGTCGATGGAGTGCGCCTGCAACTCGTCCACAACGGCTGCGTGCTCCCGCGCCAGCCAGGTGGAGCCGGCGACGACAACGGCGAGAATGAGGATCAGCAGCCCGAAACCGGCGGCGATCCGGCAGCCGACTGAGCAGGGGAGGGAAAAGCCCGGAAAACGGGGCCATCTCCTCGCGGTTGTGGCGGCGCGCAGTAGCTTTGGCATAGGCGCAAGTGGGCCTGCCGCGCCGCCCGGCTGTGTGTCCGGGACGACACGGCGTGCACAAATCTTCGGATGCCCGTCAGATGGAGCCGTTACAGGCGCCTGGGCTGGCGTGCGGTATGACAGGCGTGTGCCAGGGGAAGGGGGAGCGCAGCGGCCGACAAGCGCGAAGCTGCGGGTTTTATGCCGCAGAGGTGAGATTTAGAATGGTCGATGACGATCAAGTCGCCCCTACGTGGGTTGGCGCGGGCAGGGGCGCAGCGCAGAAAACAGGAGGGGCGCCCCCGGCATGGGGACACCCCTCCAGCCCGAAGGGAGGGTCGGCAGATCCCTAGTGGGCGGTTAACTTCTCCTTTTTCAGAGCCCGGCGGCTCGGACCGCGCTACTTCGTCTTCCTGGTCGCCTTCTTCGCCTTCTTGGCCTTCGCCGGCTTCTTGGCGCCCTTGCTGGCGGGGGACTTCTTACCTGCTGGCATACTCACCTCCTTTCTTAGCCGCAGCCGCTAGTGCTACCGCAGTTGTCGCAGCGGTAACAGGTACCGCAGCGGGTCATGATCCAGCCGCAGTTGCTGCAGGGCGGGGCGTCGCTCTGCCTGCCCTGAGCTTCGTCGAAGGGGCTACTACTACCGTAGGCATGCCCGTTGCCCGCCGAGCCCGGAGGATCATACTCCTGGGCTATTAGTTTAGCCTTTACCGCCGGCGAAAGCACCCCAAATTCCTCTTTTTCTTCTTCGCTCATGAACCGCGAGGCCATCCAGCGGTAGATGTAGTCCTCGTTAGACTGGGAGACCGGGATATCGGGGTTCTCGGTGCGGCCCGACGGCTCGAAACGCATATGCGTGATCTTGTTCTCCAGGTCGCGCAGCGGCTCGGCGTACTGC
>JACPQO010000268.1 GCA_016190405.1 Chloroflexota bacterium
CCGGCCCCAGGCCCGGCGGCGCCGCGAACAGCGAGACCGACACCGTCACCGACTGCTGCGGGTCCACCCACAGCGCCGTCGCCTCGCTGGAGCCGAAGTAGTAGAGCACCGCGCTATCGTCCAGCCCCGCCGGGCTGGCCACATCGCGGCCGGCCGTCGTGTAGTCGAAGGCGACGCCATAGGCGTCCGGCCAGTAGACGAACTGCAACAGGTCGGGAGCGGTGCTGGCGGGCACGACACCGGGATAGCCCGCCGCGGCCGTCCCGAACACCGACAGGCTCGCCGCGCTGTCCTCGCTGCGCCAGGCCGCGAAGCCCAGCCTCGGGTAGGACACCTCCGTTCCCTGCGGCTGCTGCGTCGGGTTGACCGCGGCCAGCGTAGGACCATCGTCGCCGCCCAGCTCCAGGTCCAGCAGGTATCTCACGCCGATGGACACGGGATAGGGATCGAGGTTGGTCACCGTGGTCGTGATCTCCACGCTGGAGTCCGAGGGGCCGGCTCCGTTCACGTTGACCTCGGACACGATCCTCAGGGTGTCGGAAGTCTCGCCGGCGCCGGGGAGCTCGTATGTCGTTCGGTATCCCGTGGCGCCTATCGCTGAAACGCTGCCGTAGGCGTCCACAGGCTCGACGAGGAAGCCGGAGGAGGCTCCGCTCGTCGTTTGCACGTAGTCGGTGCCTGTGCTGTACGAGCGCACCGTAATGTAGGAGCTCCAGGCGTCCCCCGTCTCGCCGCCGAACAGCATCGCCCCGCCCGCGCCGACTGGGTGCTCGGGGCCCGTCGCCACCGTGAAGGCGCCAATGCCCTTGCCCCCGGGCTGGTCGTTCACAAAGACCCGGTAGTACGCGGTACCCGCTTCGATATCCGCAACTGCCGGCGCGCCGCCCCAGCCGGCGGCCAGGGCCGAGACCAGCAGGGCGACGCTAAGGCCACGCACGGGGCCGCCCTGCCCCAAGAGCGGCGTCAGCGCCCGCTCTCAGCGGCTCGCCCAGGGGCATCGCCAGCAACCCAGCCGAAGCCAGACCCAGCGTGGCGAACAGCGCCGCCATGCCGAAGTATCCTTCGACAGCGATGGCCGCGCCGCCGCCGGCCGCCCCCACCAGCGCCCCCGACATGAAGACGACGCCGTGCGTGGAGATGGCGGTCCCCTGCGAATGCGGGGCCAGGTCCAGGAGCATGTTGTTGAGCGCGCCCACGCCGGGCGCCCGCGACGCGGCGAACCCCGAGGCCAGCGCCAGCGTCAGCAGCAGCAGGTCCGTCGACGCCACCACGGCCAGGGGCAGCAGCGCCGCCACCGTCGCCGACCACAGGGCGATGGGCCGCGGTCGCAGCCGGCGGGCCAGCATCACCCCCAGCGCCCCGCCCGCCACGTACGACCCGCCCACGGCGGCGAACATCGCTGACAGCCCGGCGCCGTGGGCGTCCAGTTCGTCCTGGAAAAAGGCGCCGGCGTAGGTCACCATACCGGTCCAGGTCGCCGCCCCCAGGACGGCCGCGGCCAGCACCGCCAGCGCTGAGCGGCTGCCCAGCACCTCGCCGTAGCTGTCGCGATAGTGCGCGGCCAGGCCGCGCTGGGCCGGAGCCGGCGCCGCCACCGGCGGCAGCAGCCAGCGCACGCCGGCCAGCCCGGCCAGGTTGAAGGCGGCGAACACCGCGAAGGCCGCGTGCCAGTCCAGAACATCGTCTATGAGCACCACCACCGGCAGGCCGACGACCACGGCCGCCCCCAGCGGCACCAGGATCACGTTCAGCGCCACCTCTCGGTCCTTCCCCTCGAAGTAGTCGGAAACCGCAGCGTAGGCGCTGGGCAGGAGCAATGCATCGCCGATTCCGCTCAGGATGCGCAGCGCCATCAGCAGCCCGTACTCCGAGGTGAGGGCCGAACCGCCAGCGGCCAGAGCCATCGCCGCCAGTCCCAGCATCAGCATAGGCCGCCGCCCGTATCGGTCCGAGAGGGGGCCCAGGAGGGCCAGGCAGACCACGGCCACCAGCGCGGAGACCGTCACCAGCTGGCCGGCGGCGGTCACGGACACGCCGGTGTCCGCCGCCACGCTGGGCAGCACCGGCGCCAGGAACGTGAAGTTCCAGGCGGCCGCGAAGGCGGCTACCCCCAATAGAGCCAGGACCGTGACGGTTCGTGGAGATGATCTGGACATAGGCTCCTGCCGGGCCGCTATGCCGAAATCATCGTCCCCGGCGGCGAACCATGTCAAGAAGGCCGGCCCTGCCGGCGGTCCGCCGCCTAGGACGCGCGGCCACCGACCCTGGGAAGGGCCTCGCGTAGGCTGCGCAGCCAGTAGCTGCGCTGGGGCAGAAGCGGGCATTCGGCGATCTCCTGGAAGCCCAGCCGCTGCAGGAGTACCCGCACGTTCTCCGCCTCCACGTGGGTGCGGGCCAGAACGTACTCGTACCCGTTCCGCCTCAACTCGCTCAAGACAGCGAATATCAGGTACCACAGCACCAGGCCGTCCCGGTGCCGCGGCAGGACCACGATGCGGTCGCCGTACAGCCCCCGCCCCTCCAGTTGCCTCCCCCACGGCGCCGGGCTCTCCGGCGTGATCTCGTACCCCCACAGCCAGCCCGCCGGATCCTCTCCCCTGAGCACCGTGAACCCCATGAAGCGTCCGTTGCTCCCAAGCTGACGCAGGTGCACCTTGATCCGCTCCGGCGACCAGAACAGCTCCAGCAGGCCGCCGCAGCTCGGGCAGCGGCTCAGCCCCCTCGCCTCAACCTCTTCGACGCCGTACGTCCCCTCGGGCCCGAAGTCGTCACGGCCGCCGCAGGCGAAGCATTTCAGGTACTCGTGCCAGGGCGGCGTCTTGTAGAACTCCGTTAGCCAGCCGCTCAGCGCCTCGTAGCCGATCTTCTCCGCGTCGAACGGTTCCCAGCTCAGTCCTTCCATGTCCTGCTCCCCCCAGACCAGCCGTCACTCCGGGGACGGCCGGTCCTCCCCATATGCTCGCAGGACCAGACAGGCGTTCTGTCCGCCAAACCCGAAGCTGACGTTGAGGGCGTTGCGCACGTCCACCTGCCGCGCCTTCAGGGGAACATAGTCCAGATCGCACTTGGGATCGGGGTGCTCCAGGTTGATGGTGGGATGGACCATCCCCGTCTCGATGCTCTTGATGCAGGCCACCGTCTCGATGGCGGCCGCGGCTCCCAGGCTGTGCCCGATCAGCGATTTGGTGGCGCTCACCGGTATCCGGTAGGCCTGCTCCCCCAGCGCCTTCTTCAGGGCCCGCGTTTCCACCGCATCGTTCAGCGGCGTCGAGGTGCCGTGAGCGTTCACGTAGTCGACCTCCTCCGCCCCCAGCCCGGCGTCTTGCAAGGCCAGCGTTACGGCCCGGGTCCCCGACGCCCCGTCGGCCCGCGGCGCCACCAGGTGCCCCGCGTCCGACGTGCAGCCAAAGCCAGCGATTTCGGCCAGGATGCGGGCCTGGCGCGCCCCGGCATGCTCCAGGCTCTCCAACACGAGCATCGCCGCCCCCTCGGCAGGCACGAAGCCGTCCCGCTCGGCGTCAAAGGGGCGGCTGGCCTTCTCCGGCTCATCGTTCCGCGTGCTCAGCGCGCGCAGGAGGCAGAAGCTGGCCAGGCCCATCTCGTTGATCCAGGACTCGGCGCCCCCGGCGATCATCACGTCGGCGCGGCCGGAACGGATGACGTCGACGGCCTGCCCGATGGCCATGGCCCCTGAGGTGCAGGAGGCGGTCACGGTCCCTATGTACCCCGTCGTGCCCAGCAGCGAGCTGATGGTCGCCGTAGCCATATCCGGCAGGACTCTGAGCAGGGCCAGGGGATCGCAGTAGGCCCAGCCCTTCTCCTCATACACCTTCAGCAGCCCCTTGAGCATGGACATACCGCCGCTGCCGTTGCCCAGGATCACCCCCACCCGTGCCGTATCCTCGTCCTGGATCGGCAGTCCGGCCGAGGTCACCGCCTGCAGGCTGGCGGCTACGGCCATCTGCGCGAACCGCTCCAGACGCCGCGACTGCTTCCCGCTGAGCCAGTCCAGGGGGTCGAACTGCCAGGCCTGCCCGGCGATGCGGCAGGGCAGTTGGGAAGCGTCAAACAGATCGATGGGGCCCACCCCCGAACGGCCTTCCAGGCAGCCCGACCAGAACGCCTCCACGTCGTTCCCCAGGGGGGTGATGGCCCCCATGCCGGTCACCACCACCCTTGTCCGCCGCCCGCGTCCGTTATCCTTCACCGGCGCCTTTCTCGGCCAGCAGCTCCGTCACGAACTCCACGATATCGTCCACTGTGCGGAACCGCTTCATATCGATGTCTTCAGGGGTGCCCAGGTTGTATTCTTCCTCGATGGCCAGGGCCAGCTCCACCCCGTCCAGCGAGTCCAGCTCCAGCGAGTTCTCAGCCGGGTTCTCCTCGTCGCTGAACAACGGCTGGTCGTCGCCCACCTCGGACGGCTCGATTTCGTGGTCTTTGAGGAAAGCGACCTGCTCCTTCACGTACTGACGGATGGCGTTTCTGTCCATTCCATTGCACCTCAGCCCGCGCCGCAGCCAGGGACTGTAGTTTACCGCTCAATCTATCGCGGGAACAAGATGCGCAGCCCGGGGTGTTGTCAAACACCCCGGTTGCCGTCCTTCGCCCATCCCCTTATGATGAGCATCGCCCAGCGCCCGAGTGGCGCACCGGCTGTTGAGCGAGAACCCATGGCCCTCAGGTTGCTGTACACCGTCTCGGCCCTGGTCGCCGCCGCCCTGGCGGCCCTGGCCGCCGTCCTGGCCTGGGCGTCTGTGAAGGTCCCCCTCGTGGGCACCGCCACCCGCTACGGCTGGGAGGGCGATGGCATCATCACCATGCTTCTGGCTCTGGTGGCCCTGCCCTTCGTGGCCAACACCTGGCTGGAGCGCCGGCCCTCCGCCCTCCGCCTCACCGCCCTCTTCACCGCCTTCCTGGGCGCCCTCGTCTTCGTCATCGCCCTCATCAATCGCCTGGACACCGAACGGGCCGCCGGCGCCCTCCAGTCCAAGCTGGGCGTGGACCTCGACCGGCTGATCGGCATCAACGTCGATAACCTCGTGCGGGCGAAAGAGGGTAGCTACGTCGCTCTGGCCGCCGGAGTTGTACTGGCCGCCGGCAGCCTGCTGACCTTCGCCGTCGCCTACCTCAGGCCCTCGACCGCCCTCGCGCCGGGCGATCCTGCCCTGACCTGCCCCCGCTGCCGCGCCGAGCCGCCGCCGGCATCGCGCTTCTGCCCCGCCTGCGGGGCCCGACTGGGATAGCCCCGCTACTCCCGCACACCCACGTAGCGCTGGGGGCTCGCCTGGAACAGCCTCAGGCACTGCTCCGCGCAGAAGTAGTACGACTTCCCCTCAAAGCTGGTCTGGGGCGCCGCCTCCAGCTCTATCACCTGCCCGCACACCGGGTCCCGCCCCGTCACCACGTCCGACCGGAAGCGGCCGTCCTCCAGCCACAACACGCGGTGCGCCACCTCGCGGATGCGGTGGTCGTGGCTGACGATGACCACCGCCTTCCCCAGCTCCAGCGCGATCTGCCGCAGCAACCGCTGCACCTCCTGCCCCCGCTTGGAGTCCAGGTTCGCCGTCGGCTCGTCGGCCAGGATCAGCTCGGGGTTGTTGGCCAGCGCCCGGGCGATGGCCACCCGCTGCTTTTCGCCGCCGCTGAGGTTCTTGGGCAGCGACTTCACACGGTGGCTCAGGCCCATCATGTTCAGCAACTCCCGCGCCCGGTTGGCGGCGCTCCGGCCCCCGTCCGCCATCACCAGGCTCACGTTCTCCAGCGCACTCAGGGACTCCAGCAGGTTGAAGCTCTGGAAGATGAAACCCACCTTCTGCCGCCGTACGGCCGGCAGTTGGTTCTCGCTCAGGCCCGTGATCTCCGTGCCGCCTACCCTCACCTTGCCGCTGGTGGGGCGCAGCAGCGCCCCCGCGATGGTGAGGAACGTCGTCTTGCCGGCCCCCGACGGCCCCATGATCACCACCACCTCCCCGCCCCGGGCCTCCATGTCCACCTTGTCCAGCGCCGTCACGGCGGCGTCGCCGGTCCCGTAGACCTTGGTCACCGCCTCCATCCCCAGGACTACGCCACCGGCCATCGCGCTACGCCTTGAATACCGCGACGGGGTCGATGGCCGCCAGACGGCGCACCGGGACGTAGGCGGCCAGCACCACCATCAGCAGGGTCACCCCGGCCACCCCCAGCACGTCCTGCCAGCGAATGAACACCACGAACTGCGGCACCAGGCCGCGCGCCCAGGGAGCTATCAACAACGTCAGCCCCACCCCTATCGCGAAGCCCAGCACTCCGGTGACCAGGCTCTGCTCCAACACCAGCCGGTACAGGTACCGGTTGGCGAAACCTACCGCCTTGAGGATCCCATATTCCCGCGACTTCTCCACCGTCGCCGTGTAGATTGTCAGCCCGGCCACCGCCAGCCCCACCACGAAGGCCAGCAGCAGCACCACCGTCAGGATGGGGAGTACCTCGCCCAGGATGCGGTCCCGCGTGTTCGCCGCGAACTGCTCTCCTGTAAACGCCACCACCCCAGGCCGCAGCATCTCGATGTCATCGGCGAACTTGGGCACGTCCACATCGTCCTGTAGCCGCAGCGCCAGGAAGGTCGTGAGCCCCTCCATCTTCAGGACCTTTCTGGCCTCGTCTATATCGACGAATACGACCTGGGAGGCGACGAAGTCCCCGCCCGAGGACTTGCCCGCCACTTTCCAGTCGCTGCCGCCGGCGCTGATCATATCGCCGAGCCTCAGCCCATGTCGCTTGGCCAGCGCCTCATCTACGATGATCTCCCCGGGCCCCGGCGCGCTCTTTCCCTCCACTATCCTGATGGGCCCTCCTATCCCGATCTGTGGGTCGTAGCCTATCAGATGGATGTTCATCTTGGTGGCGGCGTCTTCGTCAAAATCGGCGGGCCGCGGCGCCTCTACCTTGACCGCCCACATGGGACGCACGATCAGGGGGCTCCACTGCTTGACCGACGGCAGTGTATCCAGCGCCTCCGACCCCTGCAGGGGGAGCATGGACGCCGAGGTGATGAAATCCCTGGCCCCCTGGCTGCCTATCCACACGTCGATATCCGAATGCTCCAGGAAGCCACCCACCTTCTCGTCCCAGCCCCGGTACAGCGCCAGCAACAGGCTGATCAGCAGCACAGACAGGGCGACGCCCCCCACCGAGATGGCCAGGCGGGTGCGCTCCGAGAACAGGTTCTTGCGGGCGACCAGCAGCATGAGGCAGTTTGGGCGAAAGGCTGCCTGTAAGTTTACCGGCTTCCCCCTCAGATTATCAACTTGATGCCTTCTATGTGCTATAATTCAGGAAACTCGCGCTCGGAAAGGCTTGGGAGGGGCCTTCCATATGGCGACCGCCGTTCCCCGCCCCATAGCGGCTCTTGTCGCGCCCCGCGTCCCTCATGCCCTTGCGCCCAGCCGCCGACATGCTGTGATCTCCGTCATAGCGCTCCCGCCGCGACTGCGCTTCACTGTTCGCGAAATGTAATTCCATAACGGGAGATCACCTTCGGGCCACCGGGGAGATCAGAAATGAAAACGATTGCGGCATCACAGGCCCTGGCTGCGGCAGCGCGCAGAGCGCTGCCTCTGGCTATCCTGGCGGGGCTGACCGGACTGGTGACGCTCATCGCAGGTGCCCTTTCAAGCGGCGCCCACACGGCGGGCCCGTTCGGAGCCGTTATGTCCACAGCCCCCGTAATCAACGGCACTCACTCAGGGGGGGAGTGGTCGGCTGCTTCTTCCTCCGCCTTCTCTGTCGGCGGCCGCTCAGGCACCTTCTTCGCGGGCAACGATGCCACCAATCTCTATCTGTCAGTTGTTGTGGATGATAGTACGAACAGCGGCGGCAGCGACATCCTGGTGGTCGTCTTTGACGACGATCATGGCGGCGGAGGGAGCCGTCAGATAGGCGATGATGGGCTGCAGCTTAACGGGAACAGTTTATTTTACGACACCTACATGGCTTCGCCGTCGGTAGCGAGTGACGGCACAGACTCCGGGACCACCGATGGAGCAGGTTCAGCAGGCCACGCCAGTGGCCAGTGGACCTTCGAACTCCGGCATCCCCTCTGTTCGGCGGACTCGGCGCACGACTTCTGCCTCTCGGCCGGCGGCACTGTGGGGTTCTCGCTACGGATTTCCGATAATAATGTTGTCGTGGGCGATTGGCCCGGGGCAATCTCTTCACCATCCGCCTACGGTGACATCGGGGTCTGCCCCTGCGCTACACCCACACCCACACCCACCCCGACACCCACGCCGACACCCACGCCCACGCCCACGCCTACGCCCACGCCTGCGCCCACGCCTACGCCTTCGCCCACACCCACACCCACGCCCACGCCGACACCCACACCCACGCCGGCGCCCACGCCCCCGCCCACATCCACCATCGTGGTTGACTCCTTCGGCGACACCAACGCCCGTGATGGGGTTGTCACCCTCCGCGAGGCCATCCTCCTGGCCACCGGTGGCCTCGCGTTGGGCAGCCTGGACCCCGGCGAGGCGAACAACGTGACGGGCACCCCCGGCCCCGCCTCCGCCGATACCATCGTGCCTTCTATTCCAGGGGGAGGCCTAGCCCTCCTCACGGCTCCCCTACCCCCTCTATCGACGGGCAACGACACCTTGGACGGTGGCGGGCCGGGAACCATCATCGACGGCCAGACCTACAGCTTCACCTGCTTCGAAGTCACGTCCAACGGGAACGTCCTTAAGGGCGCAACCGTGCGGCGTTGTTCGACCGGCATCCTGATCGACTCCGGAGCCCAGAACAATACCCTGGGGGGCACCACTCCCGCGGGGCGAGGCGTGATCATCGATAACACCGTTGGTGTCCGTATCGCAGGCGCCGGGACCAACAACAACCGCGTCACCGGCAGCTACATAGGCGTGGCCTCTGACGGCGTCACGGCCGCCTCCAACGGCATAGGCGTGCGCATCGACGGCGGCGCCCAGAGCAACACCATCGGCGGCAGCGCCGCCGGAGAGCGCAACGTCATCTCCGGCAACAGCGGCGACGGAATCGCGATTAACGGCGCAGGCACGAGCGGCAACACAGTGTCGGGCAACTTCATCGGCACCAAAGCGTCCGGGACTGAGGCGCTCGGCAACGGCGTGTTCGGCGTGGAAATCGTCGCTGCTCCCGACAACACTATCGGCGGGACGGCGGGGATCACCGTCGGCGGGCCGTGCACCGGCGCCTGCAACGTCATCTCGGGCAACGACAACAACGGTGTCAACATCAGGGATAACTCGGCTCTGGAGCCGGGGAATGTGGTGCAGGGCAACTACATCGGCGTTGATGTCACCGGCGCCGTCGCCCTGGGCAACGTTACCGGCGTGGCACTTGATAGCTCCCCCAACAACACCATTGGTGGCACGACCGTCGCCGCCCGCAACATCATCTCCGGCGGCCGCTGCGTCATCGGCTGCGGTTCGGGCGTCGTCATCGCCGACAGCCAGTCCACCGGCAACCTGGTGCAGGGCAACTATATCGGCACCGACGTCACCGGCATGGTGGACCTGGGCAATTTCTATCACGGCGTGGTCATCTTCGACGAACCATCCGGCAACGTGATCGGGGGAACGACGGCTACTCCGGGCACACCGCCGGGTAACATCATCTCCGGGAACGACATGCACGGTATCTTCATATACAACGACTACCTATCCACGGGCCGCACCACCACGGGCAACTCCATCAAGGGCAACCTCATCGGCACCGACGTTACTGGTGCTTCTCCCCTACCCAACACGGGCCATGGTGTGATCTTCTCTGCCTCCACCGCCACCACCAGCTCCGTGACCGGAAACCCCATCGGCGGTGCGGCGGCCGGGGACGGCAACGTCATCGCCTTCAACGGCCAGGACGGCGTCTGCATGCACGCGGACGGCGCGACGGGCAACAGCATCCGTGGTAACTCCATCCACTCCAACGGCCTGCTGGGTATCGACCTGGCGCCGCCAGGCCCGGCGGACTGTGCCACCGGTACCGTCACGCTGAATGACCCCAACGACTTGGACAGCGGCCCCAACAACCTGATGAACTTTCCCGTCATCACCAGCGTCCTCTACAACGGCATGGTCAGGATCAGCGGCACCCTGGACGCCGTACCCCCTGCCGTACTTCCCCCCGAAGTCACCATCGACCTGTACGCCACGGATGTGGCCGATGGCTCCGGCTACGGTGAGGGACGCGTCTACCTGGGCTCCACGACCGCTCCCGTGCTGCCCCCAGGAGCCTGGAGCATCACCATCGCCAGCGTTCCCCTGCCCGTCCTCACCGCCACCGCCACCGACCTCTTGGGCAACACCTCCGAGTTCTCCGCCGCCTTCGTCGACCCCGACCACGACGGCGTGCCAGACCCCACCGACAACTGCCCCAATGACTTCAACCCCTTCCAGATGGACATGGACGCCGACGGCACCGGCGAGGTCTGCCAGACCAGCGCCCGCAGCCACTACACCGTGGCCGAAACCGAGAGCCTCGTCACGGAGTTCACCACCGCTCCCGGCCAGCCCATCCCCGGCGACAACCGCGCCTTCCACCCCTGGGACTACGA
>JACPQO010000269.1 GCA_016190405.1 Chloroflexota bacterium
ACCAGCCGGGTCTCGTCGGCAGTCACCTCTAGCACGCCGACGGGCTGCACGCGCACCGCACCCCCACCGCCACCACCGCGGCCGGCGCCGCTTTCCGCGCCCTCTCCCCCGGCGCCCTCCCCCGCTCCCGCCCCAAAGGCATAGGCCACCACGGACACCGGGATGATCGTCTTGTCGCCGATCTCCCGCGACTCGCCGTAGACGACCTCCACCCGAGCGCTGCCGCGGATCCGGTCCAGGACTTCGGAGACGATGCGCTCTCCGGCCAGGGTCGGCTCCTGCATGGCGAACCTCCTTCTGAAATGCGGGCCTTATGCCTTACTGGCGACCACCAGCAGCCAGTTGCGGGGCGAACTCTTCAGTCCCAGCTCGGCGAAGGCCTCGCGGGCCCCCTCCTTTAGCGCCTCACTCCCCGCCTCCAGGGGCACCCCGGGCAGCACGCCTTCGATCCAGAGGCTGTACTCGCTGATGTCCTCGAACCCCTTAAGGGGCATCTGCACCTGCATCACTTCCTTGGCGCGCAGGCGGAACCCCTGCGCCTCCAGCAGCGACAGGTACTCCGCCTCGGTCAGGCGGGAGCGGGCCTCCGCCCGGGTGCGGTCCGGCATAATGCCGTAGTTGGTCTTTAGACCTCGCAGCGCCTTCATCATCCAGCGGCGGTAGAACTGCTCCGCCTCCGGCGGCTCCGCGCCTTCGTAAAAGGAGGTGTTGAAGGAGAAGACGCCCCCTTTGCGGAGGGCGCCGGCCACCTCGTGCATCACCTCGGCCTTCTCCTTCACGAGGTGAATGGCATTACAGAAGAAGACCGCGTCCACGGGGCGCCCCGCCAGAAGGCGGGACAGCCGCTCAGCGCTGCCCTGGACGAAGCGGACGACGGCGCCGCGGATGTTCTCCAGATTGCGACGCGCCGCCTCCAGGGCCGACTCCGACGGTTCTACGGCGATAACCTCCGCGTCCGGCCCTGACGCCACCTGCTCCACCAGCAGGCGTGTGACAGCGCCCGTGCCGGCGCCCAGGTCCACCACCCGCTGGCCCGGGCGCAGGCCGGCCAGGGCGACCAGCCTGCGGTTCACCTCCTGGTAGAAGGAGTTCTGGGCGAACTTCTCCAGGGTAAACTGCTGTAGCATATCTTCCTCCTTCATGGCCGCCGCCACGCCTTACGGCCGCCTGACGGCTCAGCAGCGCTGCCCACCGTTCCGGTGGTCCGGCGGAACGTCCTAAGGTACGGCATCGCGCTCCCGTGCTTTGGTCTCCAGGAGCCCAACTATCCTGTCCAGTATACGCCCGGCCACATCATACTTGGACATGAGGGGCAGCTCTTCCTCGTAGCCGTCGCGGCCCAGGAGCGTCACCCTGTTGGTGTCGCTACCGAAGCCGGAGCCCTCGGCGGTGACGTCGTTGGCGGCGATGAGGTCCAGGCCCTTCGCGGCCAGCTTCTGGCGCGCGTTGGTCAGCAGTTCCTCGCTCTCGGCGGCGAAGCCCACCTTGACCAGCCCGGGCCGCGAGCCCACCTCGGCCAGGACGTCCGGCGTGCGCAGCAGGGACAGGGTGAGCCCCTCCTTGCGCCGCTTGATCTTCTGGCCCACCGCCTCTGCCGGCTGATAGTCGGCCACAGCGGCGGCCATGATGAGGGCCTGGGCATCGGCGCAGTGAGTGACGACGGCGTCCCGCATCTCGGCCGCCCGGCGCACCCGGACAACGGTCACCCCATAGGGGTCGGCCAGGGCGGTGGGCCCGCTGACCAGGACGACCGCGGCGCCGCGGTCCCGGGCGGCTTCAGCCACGGCGAAGCCCATCTAGCCCGACGAGTAGTTGCCGACGTAGCGGACGGGGTCGATGGGCTCCTGAGTGCCGCCGGCGCTGACCACGACCTTTTTTCCCGCTAAGTCACCGCCCCTACCTAGAACGTATCTGATGGCGCCCGTAATAGTGTCGACCTCAGATAGGCGGCCGCGCCCCACGTGCCCCGAGGCCAGCCGCCCTTCCTCCGGGCCGACCAGGTGGACGCCGCGGGCCCGAATGGTCTCCAGATGGGCCTGAGTGGCCGGGTGTTCGTACATCTGGGGGTCCATGGCCGGGCAGACCACAATGGGAGCGCGGGTGGCCAGGGCGGTCAGGCTGACCATCTCCTCGGCCAGGCCGAGGGCCAGACGGGCCAGGGTGGTGGCCGTAGCCGGGGCCACCACCAGGATATGGGCGCGGCGGGCCAGCTCCACGTGCAGCTCGGCGGCGCCGGACTCCACATCGAACATATCGCTGTAGGCGCGGCGGCCGGTCACGCTCTGGAAAGTGAGGGCCGAGACGAAGCGCGTGGCCTCCGGCGTCATCACCACATCGACGAGCGCGCCGGCCTGGGTCAACTTGCTGGCCAGGTCGGCCGCCTTGTAGACGGCGATGCTGCCGGTGACCGCCAGCACCACGTTCCGGTCGGTCAGGTTATACATCGCTCACCTCTGGCGCTCCGCCGTCCCACCCTAGCCGCGGTTCAGATCGTAGATGAGCCGCAGCCCCTGCAGCGTTAGGTCCACGTCTACAGTGTCGATGACGTCTGTCTCGCGCGCAATCAGCTCGGCGTATCCTCCGGTGCCGATGACCCTGGCCTGGCCACCTAGCTCTGCCTTCATGCGGTGGACGATCCCCTCTACCAGACCCACATACCCGAACAAAATACCGGACTGCATAGCGCTGACCGTATTCCGACCGATAGCCGCCTTGGGGCGGCTCAGCTCCACGCGGTGCAGCTTGGCGGCCCGGCGGAACAGGGCCTCGCTGGCGATGCCCAGGCCGGGCGCCAGGGCGCCGCCCAGATACTCGCCCTCCTGCCCTATGGCGTCGAAGACCGTGGCCGTCCCCAGGTCCACAACTATGAGCGGCGGCGGCCCGTACAGGTGCACGGCGGCCACCGCGTCGGCCACCCGGTCCGCGCCCACATCGCGCGGGCTGTCGTATAGTACGCGCATGCTGGTACGCACGCCGGTGCCAACCACCAGCGGGTCGACGCTGAAGTAGCGGCGGCACACAGCCTCGAAGACGGGCTCCAGATCGGGTACGACACAGGCCATCACGCACTCGCCGACGTCGGTGGCTGCCAGCCCCTGGTGCTCTAGAAGGGTTAGCATGAGCACGCCGTATTCGTCGGCCTGCTTCTCCACGTCCGTGGCGAAGCGCCAGGTAGCTCGCAGGGAGTCGTTGTCGAAGACACCCAGCGTGACGTTCGTATTGCCCACGTCTAGTGCCAGGAGCAAGGTAGCCGGTCACCTCCGCCGCGACGGCGTGGTCATTATATGCGGGGCGCCCGGGCGCGGCAACCAAGGGGTAGCGCTTTGATGGTTTGGAAAGCCCCATCATCTTCTCCGCCAGTTAACATAAACCCGTTGACGACGTTGGCTGCGCCTGTGCTATGGTTCCGGCGTCCGCTCCCCCACCCGTCCCCAGCAGTCTTCGACCGGAGGCCTGAAATGGGCGATGCCACTGCCCAGCGAATCTGGAATGTTGCCCTCGGCCAGCTTCAAATCCGTGTCACCCGTCCCAACTACGACACCTGGCTGAAGGACACCGTAGGCCTGGAGATCGCCAACAGCCACTTCATCGTGGGAGCACCCAATGAGTTCGTCAAGGAGTGGCTCTGCACGCGCATGCGCAGCCTCGTGTCCCAGACGGTCGCCGGCATCCTGGGCCGCCCGGTAGAGGTGAGCTTCCAGATCGCCAGCCGCAACGGCGATGGGCACGGCGACGGTTCCGAACTGCCCCTGGCCGCTGTCTCCCCTACGCAGGCCGTCATCTCCAGCCCTGCGCCGAGGCCCAGGCTCAACCCCAAGTACAGCTTCCAGAACTTTGTCGTCGGCGCTAGCAACCGGCTGGCCGCCGCCGCCGCCATGGCCGCCGCCAGCGCGCCCGGCGAGGAGTACAACCCCCTGTTCGTCTACGGCGCCCCGGGTCTGGGCAAGACCCACCTCCT
>JACPQO010000273.1 GCA_016190405.1 Chloroflexota bacterium
CTGCTGGGGGTGGCCGTGGGCTCCGTGCAGCCGCCCAATTTCATAATCCTGGGCTCTCGGGGAAAGGCCGGATGCAGTGAGACGCTGGGCCTGCTGGGCAAGGGGATCACATTCGATTCCCGGGGCATCTCCATAAAGCCGGCGGCCGGCATGGAGGAGATGAAGGGCGACATGTCGGGCGGGGCCGCCGTTATCGCCGCCATGTGGGCCCTGGGCAAGCTACGCCCCTCCATCAACGTCACGGCGCTGGTGCCCACCACGGAGAACATGCCCTCCGGCTCCGCCACCAAGCCCGGCGACATCCTGCGGGCCATGAACGGCAAGACCATCGAGGTGATCAACACGGACGCCGAGGGACGGCTGATCCTGGCCGACGCCATCTGCTACGCCCGCCGCGAGAAGCTGTCGCCCATCATCGACGTGGCGACCCTCACCGGCGCCATGCAGATTGCCCTGGGGCCCGCCGCCACCGGCTTCATGTCTACCGACGACGCCCTGGCCCAGGCCCTGACCGCCGCCGGCGAGGCCTGCGGCGAGCGCAGGTGGCGCTTTCCCCTCATCGACGAGTACCGAGAGGGGCTGAAGAGCGACGTCGCCGACATCAAGAACACAGGCAACCGCTACGGGGGGGCCATCAGCGCCGCCAAGTTCCTGCACTTCTTCGTGGAGAGCACGCCCTGGATGCACATCGACATGGCACCCACGGACAACGTGGACAAGGACAAGGGCGCCTGGGTGAAAGGGGCTACGGGCATCCCCACCCGCACCCTGGTGAACCTGGTGCTGGGGCTGGCGGCAGAGACGAAGCGGACAAAGCCGGCCCGTTAGCGGGAATGATTGGAACGCTGGGCCGACCATAGCCCGAGATTCGGGCTGTTTGGCCCAGCAGGGCCGGGCCTTCAACCCGTATTATGCGAACGACCGGAACCCTCACCATAGACGAGGAAGGTGGGCCAGGAGAATGTCCTTCGCCGCCCTCATCTTCAAGAACCTGTTCCGGCAGCGGGTGCGCACCGGCCTGACCGTCCTGGGCATCAGCCTGGGGATCACCACCGTCGTGGCCCTGGGCGTCGTCACCACCAGCTTCAAGTCAACCGCTGGCGCGCTACTGCGGTTGGGCGGCGCCGACTTCATGGTCGCCCAGGAGGGCGCCGCTGACCTCAGCTTCAGCATCGTCCCCGAGGAGGATGTCCGGGCCGTCGCCCAGCGGCCCGATGTGGAGCGGGCGGAGGGGATCCTCTTCCACATCGCGCGCGTTGGCTCGAACTCCTTCTTCTTCCTCGGTGGCCGCGACGGGGAGGCGCTAGCGCTTAACCCGCCGCCCCTCAGGGCCGGTGCCATCTGGGGGCCCGACGCCACCAGCGACATCTTGCTGGGCTACCGGGCCGCCGACGCCCTGGGCCTTGGCGTCGGCGACACCGTGACCATCGAGGACCGCGAATTCCTGGTGACCGGCATATATCAGACAGGCATCTTGTACGAGGACAGCGGCGGTTACGCCCCCCTGGCCACCGTGCGGGAGATCGCCAGCAAGTACGGCGTGGTCACGGCCGCCTTCGTCAAGGTCAAACAGGGCGAAGAACCAAGACAGGTCGCGCAGGCGATCGAGCGGGACTTCCCTAACCTGGCAACCATCTCGGACGTGGGCGAGTACGGCAAGGTGGACCAGGGCATCCAATTCCTGGACGCCGCCAACCTGGCCATCTCAATTCTCGCCGTGGGCATCGGCGCCATCGGCGTCATGAACACCATGGTCATGTCTGTCTTCGAACGGACGCGGGAGATCGGCATCCTGCGGGCCGTGGGCTGGAGCGGCCAGCGCATCCTGCGCATGATCATCGGCGAGTCGCTGCTGCTGTGCGTGGTGGCCGCCGCCGTGGGCACCGCCCTGGGCGTCCTAGCCACGCGAGCGATCCTGCTCATCGAGCTGATCCGCAACCTGCTGGAGCCCCAGTACACCGTCGACGTCTTCGTGCGGGCGCTGGTGGTGGCCATCGTTGTGGCGCTGGCCGGGGCCGCCTACCCCGCCTTCCGGGCCGTCCGGCTCACGCCCATGGAGGCGCTGCGCTATGAGTAGGCCCGCCCCCGTCGTCGAAATGCGCGGCGTCGTCAAGACCTTCGAAGACGGCCGCGTGCGGGCCCTGGACGGTGTCGATTTCACCGTCCTCGGCGGCGAGTTCATCGCCGTTGTCGGCCCTTCGGGCTGCGGCAAGTCGACCCTCCTGCACCTCATCGCCGCCCTGGAGCGGCCGGACGAGGGCACCATCGTCGTCAACGCCGAGGACCTGGCCCTGGAGCGGGACCTGTGCCGCCACCGCGCCCGCGAGGTGGGGCTGGTCTTCCAGCTGGACAACCTTCTGCCCACCCTCAGCGCCAGCGAGAACGTGCAGGTGCCGATGTTCGAGATCGGCCTCTCTGCCTCGCAGCGGCGGACACGGGCCCAGGAGCTGCTCGCCCTCGTCGATCTGACGGGCAAGGCGAAGAACCGCCCGGCGGAGCTCTCCGGCGGCGAGCGCCAGCGGGTGGCCATCGCCCGCGCCCTGGCCAACGAGCCGGGTATCCTGCTCATGGACGAGCCCACCGGCCGGCTCGATTCGGCCAGCGGCCGCCGCGTCCTGGACCTGGTCGAGGAGCTGCGCCGGCGTCGCGGCCTCACCATCATCCTGGTGACCCACGACGCCGGCATCGCCGCCCGCGCCGACAGGATCGTGCGCATGCTGGACGGCAAGATGGTGGGCGCGGAGGCCCGCGCAGGACATACGTAGTCCCTGTCATAGTGCGGCATCCTGAAGTCAGCAGACCGTCTCGGAAGGTGCTGGCTCCGCTCGTGGTACGAGTACCTCACCACGAGCGGGAAGTCGCCTCTATCGCCTGACACCCGCCAGCGCGTCCGCACGAGCTTGACCGCCCTGGGCATTGGCCCCTTCCCGCTCATCCTGAGGCTCTCGTAGGATGAGCGGGGGAGGTCGCCCCGCTGAGGCGAGACAGGCCCGCCCTCATCATTGAGCGATCGTCTGTCCCTCCCCAGATGCCTTCGCGGAGACCGCTATGGCCCGCCGCCTGCCTTGTCGCCACTCAGAATGACTGGGGTATGACGCCTGCGCGCATGTCCCGGGCGCTGACGCCCCGGGTCGATTCGATAATGCGAATGGCCGCCCGCGTCACAGGGACCAGGCTGGGCCGGTGGACCTTGTCCAGCGTGTCCATAGAGTCGAACAGGTAGAAGGGGGCCGTCAGGTAGTTCACGATGGGCACGCCGGCCAAGTGGAAGTCGCCGCCGTCGGACGTCGGCCGCGGCCCGAACGCCGTGGGCGGCAGGATCAGCGAACGCTCCAGGCCCTCAGCCTCGATAGCCTGCCGCACGGCTGACTCCAGCGGCGGCGGGCGGCTGGTGAACCACCAGCGGGCCTCCGGAAACCCGCTGGGCTGGAGGGCGCCGTCGTGCTCCACGAACTCGTTCGCCGCGTGCTCCAGGTGCACCTCCAGCAC
>JACPQO010000274.1 GCA_016190405.1 Chloroflexota bacterium
CGCCAAGGCGCCCCCCAAATCCCGCCCCTCACCCAACGGCAGCGGCCGACCCGTCAGCCAGTTTGCCGACCTCTACCAGCAGTACATCTCCAAGGTCTTCGCTTACGTTTACGGCCGCGTCCAGAATAGAGAGCTATCCCTGGACATCGTATCGGACGTCTTTGAGAAGGCCTTCATGAAGAAGCAGTCCCTGCGCTCGGAGGACGCCTTCGGCTCCTGGCTGTTCACCATCGCCCGTAACGAGGTTTCTTCGCACTGGCGCAAAGAGAAGCCGGCCGCCAAGGCCGTTCAAGAAGCCGCCTGGGAGACCGAGATCCACCATCAGCCCCGCAGCCCGGAGGAGTCCCTGCTGCACAAGGAGCGCATCGACCACCTCCTGCGCTTTCTGCGCCAGTTGCCCACCCGCGAGCAGGAGATCATCTCCCTTAAGTTTGACGCCGAGCTCACCAACCGCGAGATCGCTCAGGTGCTGAACACCAGCGAAGTCAACGTCCGCGTTACCATCTTCCGCGCTCTGCGCAAGCTGCGAGCGCGCATGCAAGCCGTGGGGAGCCCGCCGCGATGAAGGAACAAGGGCGGGCCGACGAGCTGGCCCGCGCCATTGAGGAGCTCCTTCAGGGCCATCCCGCCCCCGACTTGCACGACGAAGACCTGAACGACCTCCTTCGGATGGCCAGAGTCCGCCGGGACGCTGCCCGCGCGGCCGGCCACGCCAGCGCCCAGCACGAAGGCGCCATCTGGCAGCAGCTGCTGGCCCGTCTGGGCCGCCTGGGCCAGAAGCAAGCCAGCAACGCGGCCGGTACGCCTAAGGACGCGGCCGTCGGCGACCCGGAAATGCTCGACTTCAAAGAGCTGGAGGGCGTCATCGACCTGCGCCGCCAGATGGCCGAGCACTCGGCGTCCCTCGCCGAGGTCCATCGCGATGCCGTTTGGAAGCAGGTCCAGGCCCGGATTCAGGACCGCTCTTCCAGAGGCGGCCTCTTCTTCCTGCCGCACCCTCAACCCGAAGCTCGATCCCTGGCCTCGGCCGTTGACAACCTGGTCCTGGGCGAGCCTATCTGGGAGGCCACCGACTCAAGGTTGGAGGATCTGCTGGACGTGGCCCACACCCGCCGGGCTATGGGACAGGCGGCGGCCTTGGCCGGCTCGCAGCGGGTCCAGGGACGCCTCTGGGCCCGGCTGCGGCCGCGGCTCCTGGCCCGGCTTCTGGGACCTCAGCGCGCCGGCACCGGCGATTTCGCCGCCGGGCGGCCGTGGCCCAAGCTGGCCGCCGCCGCTGCGACACTGGCGCTGGTCCTGGCCGCCCTGGGCCCGATCCCGGCCACCGGCTTCGCCGATCATCCCGCCACCCAGCTCGTCCGCTTGGCGGGGCGCCACCTGGGCGTCACCGAGACGAGCTCCACGCCCGCAGTCCCGCCCGTCACCGATATCGTCGAAGCCGGCAGCGTCAGCGCCGCCCAGGCCAGCGAGATGCTGGGCCTGCCCGCACGCCAGCCCACCTTCCTGCCGGACGGCTTCCAGCCGGTCTCCGCCAAGTACTTTCCCCAGCCCCTGACCGCCAGCGAGGGCGGCGTCTTTCTTCTGGCCTACGCCGCCACGCCCGCCGCTCCGACGGCCAGCCCGCCGACTATCCTGATATACCAGGAGCGCGCCTCCGGGACAGACGTCGCTGCCCAGCAGGGATCAGCGCAGGACCTCACCCTGTCCGACGGCACCCGGGCTACCTATGTCGAGGGCTCCTGGATGGCCTCGGCTGATCAGGTCGTGTGGGGCGCCGATGGCTCCCAGACCCTGCTGTTCGATCGCGATGGCCTGCGCACGATAGTCCGCTACGACAACGGCCCTCGGATGGAGCCCAGCGAGCTGGCGGCCATCGCCGAAGGGATGGCGGTGGGCCCCGGCTGATCCGGAATTGGCATCGACCCCTCGGTACGTGGTGAGGGCCCCGGAAACCGGGGCCCTCACTAATTTCCCTTCGATATCCTTTGGGAGCTACTCCAGGTCCTCCCTCAAGCGCCGCTCCCGGATCATCTCGTACAGCAGGTTTTCCACCACCATAAGTAGGAGAAGCACCTGGCGCTGCTGCCGGCGGGGCATCTTGGCCAGCATCTGGAGCAGATCAGGGTCTATCTTCTCTGCCAGGGCCAGACGGTTCTCCGGGAAGTCTGCCATGTCCTAGCCCTGCAGTCTGGAAAGGCGGGCGTCCGGCGCGTGCTCCTCCTGGCCGGGCCCGGTCTTTTCCTCCTCGTCGCCCCACTGGAAACGCTGGCCGCCGCCATTCCCCTCCCGATGGCCGAGCAGGTTCTCCATCCCCTCCAGGAGCAGGAGAAGCCGCCGCTGGCGCTCGCGGGGGAAACGGCTCAGGTAGCGGAGAAGGTCTGGTTCTATGGTGGACTGATAGCCCTCATAGACCTGCCGCAGCGTGCGCACCGTGGGATATCCGGCCGCCTCAAACAGCTCGTCCGGGTCCACGTGCATCGCCTGAGCCACGCGCAGCAGGACCGCCGCGGAAGGATTCTTGACCTCGCCATTCTCCAACTGCGACAGGTAGCCCTGACTCACTGAGGAGCAGCCGGCCAGATGGCCTTGAGTCAGCCCAAATCCCTCGCGCAACTCGCGGATCTTATCGCCCAGGTTCATGCGCTCCTCCTGTTGGCACAGGGGTCGCCAAGATTGTCCGTTGTTCCCCTGGCCTTGTCAATACAAGCTGCTTCATGGCTCCATGGCCAGCCGGTCGCCCGGCTCCACCTGCGCTCGCCTGGCGGCGCCCGCCGGGAGCTCCAGGGCGCTGTGGCCGCCGCCCAGGGCGGCCGCCACCCGGAACGGCTTCATCTCCGGGACCACCTTCACGACGCGGCACTCCTTGTTCAGGAACACCACGTCGATGACGAACCGCATGAAGGCGGTGTGGATGGAGGCGCTGGGCCGCAGCAGGAGGCCGTGCCCCTCCGGCAGGCCGCGCCGGCCCATCAGGCCCCAGAAACGGGACCAGATACCGTCAGCCACTCGCACCTGCTCCGCCACCACCGTCCCCTTGGTCTCATTCAGCACTCGGGACATCGTCGAAGCCTGAAGCCCCCCGCTGGGAGGAGGCGCACCTCGCCCCGGAGGGGCCGAAGCCTCAGCTCCGGTCACCGGCCTTTACGGGCGTTCGCCGCTCCATCCCCAGCAACAGCCGCAGCAGGTTCCCCTGCTGCTCGCGCGGGATGCGGGAGAGGAAGCGCAGCAGGTCGGGATCCACGGCAACGTCGAACTCCTCGGCGCCGTCCGCCATCTCCGCTTCCTGGTAACCGGCAGCCTGCATCAGGCCCCGCGGGTCCGTGTGCAGGGCCTTCGCCAGCCGGAAGATTACAGCCGCGCTGGGGTTCCGCACGTCGTCGTTCTCAAGCTGAGAGAGGTATCCCTGACTCAGCCCGCCGTACGTCGCCAGCTGCGCCTGACTCATCCCCAGCTCTTCCCGTAGAGCCCGAATCTTCTTGCCCAGAGCCATCTGCACCCGCCCCTTCCGCTACCTGGCCAGCGACTGCCCGATGCGTATGATCGCCGGGCCCAGGATCACCAGCATGAACGCTGGGAATATGAACAACACCAACGGGAAGATCATCTTGATCGGCGCCTCGTGGGCTGCCTGTTCCGCCCGCTGCCGGCGCCGCATCCGTAGCTGTTCCGACTGTACGCGGAGCACCTGGGCGATACCTACGCCTAGCTGCTCCGCCTGTATCACCGAGTTGATGAAGCTGGTCAGCTCCTCTACCCCTAAGCGCTCCCCCATCTCTGTCAGAGCGTCCCTGCGCAGCTTGCCCATGGCCGCCTCCCGCAACATGCGCGAGATCTCATCGGCCAGGGGCCCCTTGCTTTTCTCGGCCACGCGGGCCAGGGCAGCGTCCAGGCCCAGTCCGGCCTCCACGCAGGTCGTGACCAGGTCCAAGCCATCGGGGAGCGCCCTGAGGACGGCCTTCTGCCTGGCCTTCACCTTCCCCTTCAGCCACATCCGGGGGAGCATCCAGCCCAGGGCCCCGAAGCCCATGACCGCCACCGCCTGCTGAATCCCTACCGCTTGGCCGACCACCATGACAGCGAACAGGACAAACCCGGTCATGAAGAAGACGCAGGTAGCCCAGATGGCCACAAACGTGTTCACCTTCATGGGGCTGCCGGCCACGACCAGCTGCTTTTCGATGTTGGACAGCATCGAGGCCGGCAGCACCGACTTCGCGGCCCGCGCCACCGCCTCCACGCTGGGGCGGACGACCCTGTCTGCGAAGGGGATGCTCAGATCCGTCCCCCCGTCTTCCTGCACCGCCGTGCGCGTGCGGAAATCCTGGATGCGCGTCTCGATGGCCGAAGGCGCGCGGCGGCCCAGACCGAACACCAGGGCGGTCACGCCGCCGAACACCGATAGAGCGACGAACACTACGAGCATATCCCGCTCCTAGACCTCAATGTTCAAGATCCGCTTCATAGAGAACGCCCCTACGACCTCCAGCCCCACGGCGGCGGCCAGCATGATGCGGCCGGCCGTCTCGGTGAACAACAGACCCATGTAGGCCGGGTTGATCACCATGAACAGGAGCCCCATGCCCACGGGCAGGCCACCGATGACGATCCCTGTCATCCGCTGCTGCGCCGTCAGGGTTGTGATCTCGCCCCGGATGCGCTCTCTCTCGCGCATGGTGAAGGCGACGTTATCCAGGATCTCCGCCAGGTTGCCGCCGGCGGTTCGCTGGATGTTGATCGCCGTAAGGACCATATCCAGGTCAGGGCTGTCGATGCGCTCTCCCAGGGCGTTCAACGCCTCCTCGGCGCTCAGGCCCAGGTTCGCCTCCCGCAACATCCTGCGCAGCTCCAGGGAGAGAGGCGCGCTCATCTGCCGCGAGGCAAACTCGAAGCTCTGCATCAGCCCGTAGCCGGACTTCAGGGCATTGGACACCAGCCCCAACATCTCCACCAGCTGCGCGTTCATGCGCGTCAGGCGCCCCTTCTTCTTGGAACCGATGTAAATGGCGGGCATCGTGTACCCCACGCCCGCCAGGCCCATCGCCATGCCGAGGGTCAACATCGTCTGGCTGAAGACGAAGGGGACCAGGAAGAAGAGCAGCGCCAAGCCGTAGCGGATCAGGTAGAACTCGCCGACGCGCAGGGGCACGCCGGCCCGCTCCAGCTGCACGGCCACCACTTCCGAGCCCTTGAACTGCGCCAGGAAGGCGCTCAACACGGGCAGGCCGCTGTAGGAGCGCTTCCGGAGCGCGGGTTCGTCCCCCCGATCGATTACTCGCGGTGCCTGGTCCGTCCGGTAGGCCTCCAGCCGTTCCGCCATGCGCCCTTTGGCGCGGGAACCCCCAATGGCCAACACCAGGGTGAAGACGCCCAAGAGGACGACGACCGCTATGAGGACAACAAACAGAGACATAAGCCCATCACCTAGCCGCGGCCAGGAACAGCCGCTCCGGCAGCTGGATCCCGGCCACCTCGAACCGCTCAGCGAAGGTGGGCCGGATGCCCGTGGGCATCATCTGGCCCAGGATCCTGCCTTCAGGGTCGATACCCGATTGCTTGAACCGGAACAGGTCCTGCATGGTAACGATCTGCCCCTCCATGCCCGTGACTTCTGTGATGTGGGTCACGCGGCGCACGCCGTCCGTGAACCGGGCGAGCTGCACGATCATGTGCAGCGCTGAGGCCACCTGCTCCCGGATGGCCCGGTCCGGCAGGTCCAAGTCGGCCATCAGCACCATGTTCTCGATTCGGGCCAGGGCGTCCCGCGGCGAGTTGGCGTGCACGGTGGACAGGGAACCTTCGTGCCCGGTGTTCATGGCGTTCAGCATGTCGAACGCTTCCGACCCGCGCACCTCGCCGATGATGATCCGGTCCGGCCGCATGCGCAGGGCGTTTCGCAGCAGGTCGCGCTGCTGGATCTCCCCCTTGCCGTCGATGTTGGGCGGCCTCGCCTCCAGGCACACCACGTGCGGCTGCTGCATCTTCAGCTCCACCGGGTCCTCGATGGTCACGACC
>JACPQO010000271.1 GCA_016190405.1 Chloroflexota bacterium
CAGCGACACCGTCACCACCGACGGTAGCGGCAACTTCACCTACGACTACATCCTGAACAACATCGTCGGCCTCTACGTCGTGGACGTGCTGGATGGCGGCAACAATATCGTGGGCACCACCACATTCACCGACGACACGGCCGTCCCCAGCGGCACGCTGACAGCTACCTACAACCCCACCACCGGCCTCCTCTCGGCCTCGGGCAACTACACCTGGACTGCCTGCAGCGCCAGCAATACCTCCCGCATCGTGGGATTCGCCATTTTCATCGACGGCCCCGACGGCGACAGCATCGCCGCCAACCCCACCCAGACTCCGCCCACCAGCGAAGCCCTGGACGGCACCGGCATGCACCTGGCCGACGGCGGCGCCCCTTGCACTTCTTCCACCGGCAGTTGGTCGGACGCCAGCCACAACACCGCCACCAACCCCATCCTGGCCAGCCCGCCGACGCAGGTCTGCGTGGTCACCTATGATGTCCGGGCCGGCGTCTCCAGCGGCTCCCACTCCCAGATCGGCGCTGGCAGCGGCCGCAACACGGACAACTCCTACGAGCAGAACAACGACTCCTACGACATCTTCGTGAAGGACGGCAGGATCGATCTCAACATGAGCGGCAACGCCGACAACGCCGATGACGGCACCCTCCTAGGCAAGACGATCATCGACGGCAAAGTCGACATCAACGGCGACGGCTCGATCAGCAGCGCCGATGACGGCAGCTTCGCCGGCTACAACGTCTTCGACGGGAAGATCGACATCAACGGCGATGGCAAGGCCGACGGAGCCGACGATGGCGCTCTGACGGCTAACGGCGCCACCTGCGCCGCACCCACGGTGCTGGGCAGCCCAACCCCCACCGTTCCTCCCACCGCCACGCCCACGCCTACGGCCACGCCGACGGCGGGCGGAGAGTGCTGGGTCAGCCCAACCAACCCAGCGCAGGTCAGCGCCACCACCTCCTGGACGGTCGACCCCGGAGCGGGGACGGTAACGATCCGCACCACCCTCGCCAAGACCTTTGTCGACAACACGTACGGCGCCAACGCCATCGGCTGGCCCGGCAATCACACGTTCGGTAACCTGACCGGCTCCGACAGGCTGCAGTTGGCGCTGTACGACGGTTCCGCCACCAAGAAGATGGAGTTCGAGATCGACTACATGAGCGCCAGCGGCTCTGCCCCTTCAGGCTACAAGAGCCTGGGCGTCACCGGCGGCGACGGCTCCATGATCCAGGGCAGCGCCGCGGACGTGCTCAACGCCGTGACTTCGCTGGACGTCAACTTCAACACCTTCGGATATGTGTTGACCACAGACTCGCCGGCGACCGATGCGAATTACACCCCCAATCCGTCGTACCCCAACTGGATATTCGAGGTCTGGTACGAAGTCACGGTGAACCTGTCGGCGTTCGGTGGCGCCGGCTTCGGCAGGCCATCCATCGCCTCCGTGCACGCCAGCCCCAGCAAGACCGGCAACAACACAGAGCCGGTTGTGGTCACCGCCTGCCCAACCGCCACTCCTACTGCCACGGCTACCCCGACGCCGACCCCTACCGCTACGCCCACTCCCACCGCGACGGCCACCCCGACACCCACGGCGACGCCCACTCCCACTCCAACGGCAACGGAGACTGCCACCCCTACGGCGACGCCCACACCAACACCGACACCCACAGCGACAGCTACTGCCACGCCAACGCCGACACCTACGCCTACCCCCACAGCCAGCGAGACGCCTACGCCCACACCGACACCCACGGCGACGCCCAGCCCAACGCCAACTGCAACGCCTACGGCGACACCGACTGCCACTGCCACACCCACCGCAACCCCGACTCCTACGCCTACGGCAACCCCCACTGCCACGCCTACCGCTACGCCGACAGCAACTCCAACCGCTACAGCCACCGCCACACCTACAGCAACCGCCACGGCGACGGCTACGGCCACACCAACGGCCACTGCTACGGCAACTCCCACAGCTACTCCCACCGCCACGGCGACGGCTACCGCCACCCCCACCTTCACCATCCAGCCCACGGCCACTGCCACGCCGCAGGCGGCCGAGGTATGCGTCATCACCCCGCTTCAGCAGTCCAGCCAGATACAGCTCCCTGTCAGCGTCGCCGTACAGGACTCCCACAGCTGGACCGCCCAGTGGATCAACCCGGTAAAGCCGCCCTTCTTCTGCCGCCTCGTCTTCCAGAAGACGGTCAGCATCGACAATGAGCACGTCGTCGATCCCAACCTGGCAAACAACAGCGCGATCGTGGTCGTGGACATCGTCCGCGACGCCGACGGCGACGGCGTCCCCGACAACTACGGCGGCATCATCGACAACTGCCAGGATGTGCCCAACCCCGACCAGCTCGACAGCGACGGCGATGCCGATGGTTTCGGCAACGGCGGCGATGCCTGCGACAATACGTCGGCCCACGACGATGACGTGAAGAACATCCTCGTCCTCGGCCCGGCCGCCGTGAACCTCTCGGACACCAACGGCCGCTACGCCTGGGTGATCTCGGAGATCGGCAACTTCTCCACCCACCAGGATCTCGTCTCCATCGCCCTTAGCGTCAGCCCGGCCATGCCCGCCGGTTGCACCGCGGGCCAGCAACTGATCCTGCCTGGCCAGAGTCAGTTCCTGCTGAGCGCCGGCGAGCAGAAGTTCATCGTCTACCGCGTCCGCTACGAGTGCCATGCCGCCCAGCCGCAGGTCATTGATCAGACGTATGAGGTCTGTGTCACCCACATCAACACCGGCCAGGGCGACGAGCTGGCCCCCTTCCTGGCGCCCCCGCACAACGCCCCCAACGGCGACACCACATACCACCCGAACGTCGGCAACTGCGCCAGCCTTACCAAGCCTGTGATCATCCAGTAGCTGCATCGAGGTGGTACAATAGGGCTCGACTGAACTGATCAGACCGCGAAAGATCAGATTGTTCCGCGGGGCGGGAGGGGTTGTCCTTCTGCCCCTTTTGCTTCCGCCGCGAGGCGGGCGAGCTGGGCAGGCCGCTCCAGACGAGGACCGGAGTGCCGAACGAGGTTTGAAGGAGCGAAGCCTGAGTAGGGAACGACCGTACATTCGGCGGGCGACCCTGACCGCCCTGCCGCTGCTGCTTGCCGCCTTGCTTGCGATGACACTAGTGTTACGTCCTGCGGCCGGCCGCGCTCAGGGCGCCACCACCCTTGGTGTTGACGTCGTGGCGGACACCAACAGCGCCGCGTCTCTGGGCACTCCGCAAAGCTGCCTGGAGGTCAGCGTCGGCGACTCCTTCCCGGTGGACATCTACATCACCAATGCGCAGGGTTTGCGCGCCTGGGAGCTTCGCTTCGGCTTCGATCACAACGTCCTACAGATAGTGGACCAGGACTACAGCAAGTTCCTCCTCAGCACCGATCCCAAAGGGAGCATCTTCCCCTCCCTGTTCGTCGGCGAAACAGCGGATCGTTACTTCCTGGCCGCCCACGAGTTCCGCGGCACCCCCGATACCGGCTCCGGCGTGCTGGCCCGTCTCACTATGCAGGCCGTGGCCCACGGCAAGAGCCCCGTCAAGATCGTCATAGACCCCTCTTACTTCCGTCCCCGCCTTACCGATGCCAACGGAGAGGCCGCCTTCAGCGGGCCGGTCTCCCAGGGTGAAGTTGCTGTGGGGCAGACCTGCTCGGGCGCTCCCCCTCCCAACGCCACGTCGGGCCCGACGTCGACGCCCGGCACGCAGCCCGGCGCCACCCAGCAGCCGCCGGCGCCCACCCCACCAAACGGCCAAAGCAGCAACCCCGTCTCTTCGCCGGCTGTGGGCGCCGTTGGCGGCCCGGATCCGGGAGACGAGCCGTCCACGTCCAGTGGAGATAACGGCGGCGGAACCGGACCTTCCGACCCGGGCGCCGGGGCATCGCGGCAGACGTCAGGTCAGGACCCCAACGACGGCCAGGCGGCGACGGCCACGAGCGAAGGCGGCTCTTCAGGCTTTCCGTTCTGGCTCCTGGCGCCGGCTGTCGGCGGCGCCGTCGCCCTGACTGCGGCCTTCGCCCTGACTCTCCGGCGTCTGCGGGGTCGCTCGTGAAAACTTACGCAGAGGGGTTGCGCGTTAGATTGGAGTATGGTAATGAGAGAAAAACGCCGCCCATCTCAGCCTGCTCCAGCCCCATCGGAGTCGGCTTCTGTCTAGGAGGGTAGCATGAAGAAGGTGCTCGCGGGGTTCGCCATAGCCATCGCTGTCGCTGTTATCGCTCTTATCCCCCTGACCGCTGCACCGGGGCATCGCTCCGGGGTTCAGGCCAAGGCCGCCCTAACAGCGGGCATGGTGGGCTTCGTCGGCATCGACATGGACAGCAGCGGCAACACGGCCACCAGCCTGGGCGCCATCCAGACCTGCAATACCGTCGCCGTCAACGCCACCCTGGACATCGACGTGGTCGTGGACGCCATAGACCCGGCGGACCCCTTCAACGCCTTCCAGTTC
>JACPQO010000277.1 GCA_016190405.1 Chloroflexota bacterium
GCCCTCTTGTTCCTTGTTCCCTGTTCCTGGTTCCTCCCCTGGTTCCTGGTTCCTGGTTCCAGGTTCCTTCCCCTTTCCCACCACCACCATCGCCGGGCGCAGGACGCGGTCGTGGAGCCTGTAGCCGCGCTGGACCTCCGCCAGGACCTTCCCCTCCTCGCCCTCGGCGTGGGCGACGGCCTCGTGCAGGCGGGGGTCGAAGCTCTGCCCCTCGGCCTCGATGGCGCTGACGCCGGCGTTCTGAAGGGCCTGCTGGAGCTTGCGGTAGATGTGGTATATGCCCTCGAACCAGGTGAGGCCGGCCAGGCGGGCGTCCAGGGAGCCGAAGGCGCGCTCGAAATCGTCCAGGATGGGCAGCAGGTTGATGATGAGAGAGGCCAGGGCGAAGCGGCGGTTCTCGTCGCGTTCCTGCTCGGCGCGGCGCTTATAGTTCTGGAAGTCGGCCTCGGCGCGCTGCCAGTTGTTGCGGAGGCGCTCGGCCTCGGCCTTCGTCTCGGCGAGTTGGTCCTCCAGCGATGGTTGACGAAGCCCTTCGACAGGCTCAGGGCGAACGGGTCCCGATTCGGCGGGAGGGGTGTCGGAAGGCTGCGGGTCCTTGTCCATCATTTACTTCCAGCACAGCTGTGCGTGTGGTGCCCCGAAGGACGCCGTCGCCGGCCACACCCCGCCGAGATTCCTTCGCGTAGTCGTGTGGTGGCGGGTCGAGACCGCCGTCGCCGCTCAGAATGACACACGAGAAGCGCCTCCGGCGGTCAGGCGAAGTAGACGCCCAGGAGCTCCTCCATGAGGGAGGCCATGTAGCGGACGGTGGCCACGGCCCGCGGGTAGTGCATGCGGGTGGGCCCCACCACGCTGAGGGTGCCGCGCAGGCCGGAGGGCCCGCCGTAGCGGGTGGTGACCACGCTGCACAGGCGCATGGCGTCGGTGGGGTGCTCGCCGCCGATGATGATGCGGATCTCGTGGGCGGGGAGGGGGCCCTGCGGGATAGCCTTGGGCAGGTTACGGCCCTCCAGCAGCTCCAGCAGTCCCAGGATGCGCTCGCCCTGGGCGAACTCCGGCTGGCGCAGCAGGTCGCGCAGCCCCTCCAGGAAGGACGGCTCGAAGCCGGTCTCGTCGGCGCCGTCCAGGAGGGCGACGGCGGCATCGACGACGGCTGCTTCCGGCGGCAGCAGCTCCAGCCTGCGCTCGCGGATCTGGGCGGTGGTCATGCCGGCCAGCAGGTCGTTCAGGCGGCGGGCGATGGTGGTGAGCTCGTCCTGGGATAGGGGGCGCCGCAGGGCCAGGGTCTGCTGAAGGACGCGCGCCTCCTGAAGGACGACGACCAGCAAGGCCAGGTAGTCGTGCACGCTGACCAGCTCCAGCCAGCGCAGGCGCGGCTCGGGCGAGTGGGGGGCGGTGACCACGGCGGCGTTGTGCAGCCGGGCGGCCAGGATGGCGGCCGCCAGCCGCGCCCACTCCTCCAGCTCGCGGGCGGCCTGGTGGAACTGGTGGCGGATGGTCTGCTGGGCGTCCTCGGGCAGGCTCTCCTGGGGCATGAGGGACTCGACGTAGTAGCGGTAGCCGCGGTCGGTAGGGACGCGGCCGGCGGACGTGTGCGGCTGGACGATGAAGCCCTCCTCCTCCAGGCGGGCCATCTCGTTGCGGACGGTGGCCGGGGAGGCGGGAAAGCGGTACTTGTCGACGATGGCGCCGGAGCCCACGGGCTGGGCCGTGTTCACATACTCGTCGACGATGAACTGGAGGAGCCTCTGTCGCCGTTCGGTCAGCATCTTCGATATGTTTCACGTTGCTGGTTAGCACTCTCAAGGCGAGAGTGCTAACCGCCGGTCACCTGTTAGATTAGCATCGGCCGTCTGCCCTGTCAACGGAATGCGGATCCGGCGAGACGCTACCGGAACATCACACTGCTTGACCGGCCGGCCTGCCCTTCGATACCGTTGAGGAGGCGAGCCTCCGGCTCGCCGAATTCTCACTATCACCATGACTCCAAGGGCCTCGGCCACTCTCCTCATCCTCGGCGGCGTGTGGGGGGCCTCCTTCCTGTTCATCAAGGTGGTGGTGGAAGAGACGTCTCCTATGGAGCTGGTGGCGGGGCGGCTGCTGTTCGGCGCTCTGGCCATAGGCCTGGTCATGGTCCTGCGGCGGACGCCCTTGCCCCGGCGTCCCTCGCTCCTGGGCAAGGTGTGCTTGATGGCCCTCATGAGCAACGTCGTCCCTTTCCTCCTCATCGCCTGGGCCGAGGTCCATATCGCCAGCGGCACGGCCTCCGTCCTCAACTCCACCATGCCCCTGTTCACCGCCCTGTTCGCGGCGGCCTTCCTGGCCGAGGAGCACTTCACGGCGGCCCGGCTGGCCGGGCTGATGGCGGGCTTTCTGGGCGTCGTCGTCCTGGCCGGCAGCGACGTGGTGCACATCACAGACTCCGATGTGCTGGGGCAGATGGCGGTGGTGGCCGCCGCCGCCTGCTACGGCTTCGGCGCCGTGTTCGCGCGCACGCTCCTTCGCTCCGAGGAGCCGCTCACGCTATCCGGCCTCCAGCTCCTGGCCGGCACCGTCATGGCGATGCCGCTGCTGCTGGCGCTGGAGGGCGCGCCGGACTACTCCCTGAGCCTGGAGGCGTGGCTTTCCCTCGTCACCCTGGGCGTGGTGGGCAGCGGTCTGGCCTACGTGGCTTACCTGTGGCTGGTGGACCACGTGGGCAGCGTGCGCACGTCTCTGGTCACTTACGTCATCCCGGTGGTGGGGCTGCTCCTGGGCTGGGCGGTGCTGGACGAACAAATCGGCATCAACACGGGCGCCGGCGCGGCGCTCATCATCCTGGGCGTGGCGGCTGTAATGCGAGGGCAGTTGCCGGCGCCTCACCGGGCCCCCGCCTCCACGGCCGTGGCCGCTGACTGAGCGCTGGAAGAAAGTTTTGTGGTAGGTGTTGACAGCGATGTCCCGCGGGTGTTAAATTGACTGGTTGGATGGCTCGTCTGATCCCCCGTCGTTTGTTTCCCTGTCTAACTGTCTTTGCCGGTAGGCACTAATTTCCTTTTTTGGCGAGAGGTATCACCCCCGGTAGCCTCTTGAGGAGAGGTATTGCATGGTTGTCGCTAGAGACCTTGTCTACGAGAAGTTTCGCGTTCCCCAGGTCGTAAAGTCCTATTCCCGCATCCCGGATGTCATAGAGCTGCCACACATGGTCCGCATTCAGCTGGACTCCTACGAGGTCTTCAAGACCGAGAGCCTGCGGGAGCTGTTCAACGAGATCTCTCCTATCCAGGACTTCACGGGCAACCGGCTGGAGATGCGCTTCACCGACTTCAGCTTTGGCGAGCCCAAGTACTCCCAGGAGGAGTCTCACGAGAGGGACGCCACCTACGCTGCGCCGCTCCGGGTCAACGTCCAGCTCCTGGTCAAAGAGACCGGAGAGATCAAGGAGCAGGAGATATTCATGGGCGACTTCCCGCTCATGACCGACCAGGGTACCTTCATCATAAACGGTGCCGAGCGGGTGGTCGTCTCGCAGTTGGTGCGCTCCCCCGGCATCTACCTCACCCTGGAGCGCGACAACACCAGCGGGCGCGACCTCTGCTATGCCAAGCTGATCCCTAATCGCGGCGCCTGGCTGGAGTTCGAGAC
>JACPQO010000278.1 GCA_016190405.1 Chloroflexota bacterium
ACAGCCAGCCCGCCTGCCTGCCGGCCACCCGGCGGCCGCCCTCGTAGACCAGGGCGGCCATCAGTGCGGCGTTGAGCAGCAGCAGTGCGGTGCGGGCGCCCAGGTGGGAAAGGCCGGCCAGGTTGGGCAGCTCGTACGCCAGGAGCCCCAGGCCGGGAAAGTCGAAATAGCTCAGATTCTCCGCGTCCAGGCTGATGTGGCCGGTGTTCTCCAGGTATCGGCCGTAGGCCAGGAAGGCGGGCTCCTCAGACTGGCCCTCGGGCGCGGCCAGCACCCAGAACCCCCAGAACACCAGGGCGAACAGCCCGGCCAGCGCCGCCTTCTCCACGTGGCTCACCCGCGGTCCGTTCTTCGAGAGCAGTAGCGCCAGCAACACAGCGAACCACGAATAGTAGAGCGCCCCGAACAGCGGCACGCTGTCCACCACGTCCAGCGACTGTATAGGGGTGTAGGCCAGCTCCGTGCGCGCCGGGTAGAGCAGCAGTCCCGCCGCCAGACTCAGGAGGACGAGCCAGGCCACCAGGCGCGGCCGCCCGCCCAGTACGAACAGCGCGTCCCGCACCCCGGCAACCGCTGCGGCCTCGCGCTCTCGAGGCGCCGCTGCGATTCCCCCTACCGGGTAAGCCGCCACCGCCGACGCCCGCATCTCCAGGTCGCGCTCGCTCACGGCGGCTCCACCGGCAACCCGGGGCCCAGGGACTGCGCTGCTGCCCCGGGCTCCCCTGCCATCGCCAGCGCCTCCGCCGGCAGCCGCGCCCGCTGCGCCGTCTCCACGGAAACCGACCACAGGAAGCCCCAGGCGGAGGCCGATCCGCGCTGCCAGCGCTCGTAGTACGGCCGGCCGGGCTCCAGCCCACTGTCGCGCGCTATCTTCATGTAGCTGGGCCCGCCGCCCGCGCCGGGCTCGTCGTTCACATAGGCGAAGTTGGCTATCGCCCACATGTCGGCGTCCAGCTCTCCTGCTTCGACCCGCGCGTAGAAGCCGTCCGGGCCTTCGGACTCAGCCTCCGCGAATACGGCTGCGATCGCCTGGTAAAGGTCCGCCCGCCGCGCGGCGCTGAACCGTCCCACTACCGCCAGGAAGGCCCTCCTGTCGGCGGCGGCGCCGTCGCGCCACTCTCGCACCAGCGACTCGAGGTCGACGAAGGCGGTCCCTTTCGCCCCAGACTCCGTTGGCAGCAGCCCCTGAAGACCCTCGAGCCCAAGCTCCAGCGCCCTACCCCAGGAAGCCATCTTGTCCTCCCAGTCCCTGATGCCGGGGAGGCGACCTTCAGGTCGCTCCTCGCCCAAAATATCGGTGGCCGTGAGCTCGTCCGGGGATGCCGGCCCGGCCGCCGGGTGTCCGGCGGCCAGGACGTCATCGATGCCGGCCTGAGCCTCGCCAAAGCGGGCGAAGAACAGGAACAGGTTGCGGAACGCCTCCCGGTTCAGCCGGCCCGCGTCTTCGGTCACCGCCGGAAAGCGCAGCGCGCCCAGGGTCGCGGCCGCTACATCCTGGCCGCTGCTGACCGGGCGGGTCTGGCTGGCTATGCCACCGCCCATCTCCATGGCTATCAGCTCGTAGTTGCCCGCCGGCAGCACGAACTTATCCCGGCCGGGCACGCCGGCATAGAAGGCCAGCCGCGGCCGCGCCGCCGCGTCCTGATTGACCGCGATGGCCACGATGCCGGGGGCAGTGCTGCTCCCGGCGCAGGCCAGGGCCGCCAGGGCGGCGGCGCCGGCGGCCACCACTAACGGCAACCTGAGGGCGATGACCGTCCTCACGAACCATCACCGTCCTCGCCGATGGCGGCATCGAGCACCCGCCCCAGCACTTCGTTCCGAGATGGGATGGAGAACCTCCCCCGCTCCACGGCCAGGCGGCCGGCGCGGCCCAGCCGCCGTCGCAGCTCGATGTCCTCGATCAGGCGGGCCAGGGCCTCCACCAGCCCCGCGACCAGGCCCCGGTCCAGGGTCCCGAACAGCCGCCGGTGCAGCTTCGAGCCCGGGGGCGGGATGAAGTAGCGGGGCAGCATCTCCGCCGAATTGCCGGCCACTCGCTCATCGTGCACGAGCAGGCCGTTGACCCCGTGCTCCACGATCTCCGGATTTCCCCAGACGTCGGTGGTGACCACCGGCAGCTCGTAGCTCATGGCGTCCAGCAGCACCGTCAGCAGGGTGAAGCGGGTGGGCAGCACGAAAACGTCGGTGGTCATGAACTCCCGCTCCAGCTCCGGCCAGGGCACGACATCATCGATGAGGCGCAGCCCCGGCGTCCCGGCGTAGCGCTGCCGTAGCGCTCGCGGCACTTCGGAGCGTACGACCATCTCCAGGCCGGGGTGGCGCTGCCGCAGCGCCACGAAGGCCTCGAGGGTCTCGGGGCCGCCCTTGTACAGGAACTGGCCCGGTATGTTGGCGGAGTCCACGAACAACAGCTTCACCGAATCGCCTACGCCGTACTCCTTGGCGAAGGGCTTTGGCTCCACGGCCCAGGGCACCACGCTCGTCTTGGCGGTCGCGTCGTCGCCCATCGCCGCCGCCAGCGCCTTTCGGCCCGCCTCCGTGTTGACGACGATGGCACGGCAGCGCGGCGAACCCAGGGCCCGGCGTACGAGGCCGCGAAAGCGACGGAAATGGCGGTAGCCGCCGATGGTGTTACTGACGTGCTCGGCGGGCAGGTCCAGCAGCCAGGGCTCGCGCCGCAGCACCAGGTGGTTCACCGCGTAGGTCAGCCTGGTCTCCGCCGGCGGCCGGCAGGCGATGTCCCAGCACGATTTGAGCAGGTGGGCCGGCAGCAGCCGGTCCAGCGCGTACAGGGCCGAGTACACAGCCGGAAAACGGGAGGCCCGTCTGATGACAGCTTCCCGGGCGCCGCCGGCGGGCACGAACCGGTACCCCGGCGGCGGCCGCTCCACCAGTAGCCGGTAGGAGCTGTGCCGCTTCCACGCGGGCTCCAGGTAGACCAGCCGCTCGTCCGGGCCGGCACGGCGTTCCGCCGTCGGCCTGATGCCGGAAACCACCGCCACCGGCTCAGACCCGCAGGTCCGCCACGAGCTTCTCGGCGGCGTACCAGTCCACGGTCTGGCGCAGCCCCTCGGCCAGCGAGGTGGGCGGCGACCAGCCCAGCGCCTGCTTCATGCGGCTCGCGTCCAGCACCTTCATCATCTGCCCGTCCGGCTTGTCGGCGTTCCAGACGATCTCGCCGCGAAAGCCCACGGTGTCGCGGACCAACTCGGCCAGCTCGCGGATGGAGGTGCCTTCGCCACGGCAGATGTTGAGAGGAGTCAGGTCATCGTACAGCTCGCCGGCCCGCAGGATGCCCTCGGCGCAGTCCTCCACGTACAGGAACTCGCGCACCGGGCGGCCGCTGCCCCAGACCTCCACCTCCGAGGCCCCGGCCACTCTGGCCTCCACGAACTTGCGGATCAGGGCCGCCACCACATGGGAGCGCTCCGGGTTGAAGGTATCCCAGGGGCCGTAGAGGTTGGTCAGGATCAGGTGGATGGAGTCCAGCCCGTACTGCTTGCTATAGGCCCATCCCTGGATGGCCATCATCTTCTTGGTGAGCCCGTAGTTGACCACCGTCTCGTGGGGGATGCCGTCCCACAGGTTCTCCTCCTTCAGCAGCCCTTCCAGATAGCCGGGGTAGGAGCAGGCCGTCCCTATCGCCACGAACTTCTCGACGTCGCACAGGCGGGCGGCTTCCATGACGTGGGCGCCCATCACCAGGTTCTCGTAGAAGATGCGGCCCGGGTACAGCTGGTTGATCCAGATGCCCCCGTAGAACGCCGCCGAGTGGATGACGACCTGCGGCCGGAACGCCTCCAGGCATCTCAGGGCATCGTCGAACTGCACCAGGTTGTACTCCCGGCTACGGGGCACGAACACCTCCGCGCCCCGTTCCCCCAGCAGGCCCACGATGTGCCTGCCCAGGAAGCCGGCGCCCCCTGTGACCATCACCCTCTTGTCCTGCCAGAACGACATCGCAGACCCCCTTGGCTCTGCGCCCGCGGGTAAGCAGGCGCGCTAGACGTTGGAATACGGGTTCGGTATCGATATCAATTGGAAGCCGCGCATCAGCTCGTCGATCCCCCGCTCTACCGCCACCTGCGGCTCGAAGCCCAGACTGCGGATCCGCGAGAAGCTGACCTCGTAGTTGCGCCGGTCTTCGTCCTTGTCGATGTCCGCGAAGTGGAGGAAGTAGGGCACCTTCTCGCGGATCATCAGCGCCACGTCCTCCTTGGTCAGGTTCGCCGCGTCCGAGCCGACATTGAAGACGCCGTCCCGCATCTGTCCGGCGTGATCGATGGCGAACAGCAGCGCGCGCGCCATGTCCCGGACGTGGATGAACGTGCGCCGGAAGTGCTTCTCGTAGACGATGAGCTGGTGGTTCACCACCGCCTGGTACACGAAGTCGTTGATCATCAGGTCCAGGCGCAGCCTGGGCGACAGCCCGAAGGCGGTGGCGAAGCGATAGACGATCACGTTGCCCGATTCCAGCAGCCGCTTCTCGGCCTCCGTTTTCGTCACGCCGTACAGGGTCAATGGATTCAGGGGCGTCTCCTCGGTGCACAACCCTTCGGCGACGGCGCCGTAGTTGCTGCCCGTGGAGGCGAAGACCACCATCTGGCCCCGGGAGCGGGCCTGGTCCAGCACCACCGTCCCGCCCAGGTTCACCTCCTCGGCCAACTGCGGGTCCTTCTTGCACGCCGGGTAGCCCACGATGGCCGCCAGGTGGATGATGACGTCGGCGTCCCAGGCGGCCGTCCGCACCGCCGCCGCGTCGCGGACGTCGCCCTTGATGAACTCGAAGTGGGGGTTGAGGCAGTAGGGCACCAGGCCCAGCCCCCCATACGTCAGGTTGTCCAGCACCCGCACCTGGTACCCGCGCTCCAGCAACTGCGGGACCAGCACCGAACCGACGTAGCCGGCGCCGCCTGTCACCAGGAGCTTCATCGCCAGGCCCTCCGCGCGTTGCTGCCGGCGGAGTCCCCCGCCAGCAACGGCAGAGGCACCCGCGCATGGTACCGCTCCAGGAACTCGCTGAAGTAGTGCTCCACGGCCGTCCGCTCCCGCTCGCCGATGCCCTGGTGATTGCCGAAGTAGAAGGACTGGCGCATGATCAGCCGCGAATTGGGCAGATCGCCTGACACGCGGTGCGGGAACAGCCGCATCGCCGGCTGCTCGGCGATGTTGCCGGCAACGATGGGCCTCGTCTCCAGCCCCCGCGCCTCCAGGTGCGCCACCAGCGCCGACCGCCGGAAGGGCGCCGACGGGCTCACCGTCACCTGGTAGCCGAAACCGGCGTGGCGCGTCCCCGGCCGCTCGTCGTGCACCCACACCTGCTCCCGGTACGGCGCCAGGGCCGCCGTCCAGGCGCGGTGGTTCTGCCGCCGCCGGTCGATGAACTCCTCCAGCTTCCTCAACTGGTGGATACCGAAGGCGGCCTGCAGCTCCGTAGGCTTGAAGTTGTAGCCGATGTTGACGAACAGGAAACGCGGGTCGATCTCCGGGTGGCAGGACGCGATCCCCTCCCGGTCGGCCAGGTCGCGCACCCAGCCGAAGGCGCGCAGGGCCCGGGCCAGCTCGGCCAGCCGGTCGTCGTCGGTGACCAGCATGCCGCCCTCGATGGTGCTGATGTGGTGGGTGAAGAAGAAGCTGAAGGTTGCCACGTCGCCGAAGCTGCCCGCCTTCCGTCCGGCCACTTCGGCCCCGTGGGCTTCGCACGTATCCTCGATAACCAGCAGGTCGTGGCGCCGCGCGATCCGCATGAGCAGCGCCATATCGCAGGGGTTGCCCAGCAGGTGCACCGGCATGATGGCCCGCGTGCGGGGGGTGATGGCCCGCTCCACCTGATCCAGGTCCAGGCAGAAGGTCTCCAGGTCCACGTCCACCAGGACGGGTACGCAGCCCACATTGATGATGGGGAAGACGGTGGTGGCCCAGGTCACGGCCGGCGTGATCACCTCGTCGCCGGGGGCCAGCGGCCGCGCGGCCAGGGGGTTGCTGAGGATGGACAGGGCCAGGAGGTTGGCGCTGGAGCCCGAGTTGACCATGACCGCGTGCCGGACCCCGATATATTGCGCGAACATCTCTTCGAACCGGCGCACCTTCTCGCCGATGGTGACCCGCCGGGAGAGCAGGGAGTCCACGGCCTCCCAGACCTCCTCCCAACCGTACGAAGGGACGGTGAGCGGCAGCGGGCTGCGCCCCTCCACAAAGGGCGGCGCCCCATCGTCGAAGTAGCGTTGCAGCAGCCTCCTGATCTCCAGGGCGGTCCTAGTGGCTTCGTTCATGCGCCATCGCCTCCTTTCCGCCCACGCGGGGCTCCTCGGCCCGGTACCAATCGATGGTGCGGCGCAGCCCCTCCTCGAACGAGGTCGCCGGCCGGAAGCCGAGCTCCCTCTCCGCCCGCGACGTGTCCAGCCGGCGCCGGGGCTGCCCGTCCGGCAGCGAGGCGTCCCAGCGGACCTCTCCCCGGAAGCCGGTCAGCCGCGCGATGATCTCCGCCAGCTCGCGGATGGTGATCTCGCGGCCGCTGCCCACGTTCACCGGCTCGGAGCTGTCGTAGCGCTCGGCCGCCAGAACTACGGCCTCGGCGGCGTCCTCCACGTACAGGAAATCGCGGGAGGCCAGGCCGCTGCCCCAGGCGTCGATGTGGCCGTGTCCCTGCTCGGCCGCCTCCAGGCAGCGCCGGACCAGCGCCGGGATCACGTGGCACGACCGCGGGTCGAAGTTGTCGCGGGGGCCGTACAGGTTCGCCAGCAGCAAACAGACCGCGTTGAAGCCGTACTGCTGGCGGTCGGCCTGGGCCTTGACCAGCAGCATCTTCTTGGCCAGGCCGTAGGGGGCGTTCGTTTCCTCCGGATAGCCGTCCCAGAGGTCCTCTTCCCGCATGGGCACGGGCGCCAGCTTGGGGTAGGCGCAGACGCTGCCCACCGCCACCAGCTTCTCCACGCCCCGCCGTCGCGCCTCCTCCATCACCAGCATCCCCATCATCAGGTTCTCGTAGAGGAACTCCGCCGGCCGCTCCTTGATGTAGCCGATGCCGCCCACCTTGGCCGCCGCGTGCAGCACCACCTGCGGCCGGGCGTCCTCGTACATGCGCCGGACGTCTGACTTTTCCGTCAGGTCGTATTGCGCGCTGCGGGGGACGAAGATATCGCGGCAGCCGCGGCGCGCCAGCGCCTCCACGAGGTGCGAGCCCAGGAAGCCGGCGCCCCCGGTGACCACGATGCGCTTTTCGGCCGGCCGGCTCATTCGGCGCCTCCTACCGGGAGAGCGAGCGGCGCGGGGCGCTGGGCGGGACTCGCCGGCCGGCCCGGCCGCGCGATTCCGGCCGCCGCCAGGTCGGCGTCCACCATGATCCGCACCAGCTCCCTGAAGGTGACCTTGGGCTCCCAGCCCAGCCGCTGCCTGGCCTTCGTAGCGTCGGCCTGGAGCGCCGCGACTTCCGTCGGCCGGAAGTAGCGGGGGTCGATGCGCACGTGCTCCCGCCAGTCCAGGCCGGCGTAGGCGAAGGCCTGCTCCAGGAACTCCTGCGCGGAGTGCGACTCCCCGGTCCCGATGACGTACTCGTCCGGTTCGTCCTGCTGCATCATCTGCCACATCGCCTCCACGTACTCGGGCGCGTAGCCCCAATCGCGCCGCGCCTTGAGGTTGCCCAGGAACAGCTCTCGGGCACGCCCGGCCAGGATCTCCGCGATGCCGCGGGTGATTTTGCGGGTGACGAAGGTCTCGCCGCGCCGCGGCGATTCGTGGTTGAACAGGATGCCGTTGCCGGCGAACATCCCGTAGCCGCGGCGGTAGTTCACGGTTGTCCAGTAGGCGTAGACCTTGGCGGCGGCGTAGGGGCTGCGCGGACGGAAGGGCGTCTCCTCGTTCTGGGGCGGCGGCGCGTCCCCGAACATCTCGCTGCTGGAGGCCTGGTAGAAACGGGACTTCACGCCGCTCTTGCGGATCGCCTCCAGGATGCGCACCGTGCCCAGGCCGGTGATGTCGCCCGTGTACTCCGGGATGTCAAAGCTCACCCGCACGTGGCTTTGCGCGCCGAGGTGGTACACCTCGTCCGGCTGGAGGTTGTAGATGAGGTGGATGAGCTGGGTGCTGTCGGCCAGGTCGCCGTAGTGAAGGAAGAGCCGCGCCCCCACCTGGTGCGGGTCCACGAACAGCCCGTCGAGGCGCTGGGTGTTGAACGTGCTGGCCTTGCGGATGAGGCCGTGCACCTCGTAGCCGCGCCCCAGCAGCAGCTCCGCCAGGTAGGAGCCGTCCTGCCCGGTGACGCCGGTGATTAACGCTCTGCGCATCGTCCCCTCCGCTCCTACTGCCGGTAGCGCACGACCAGCTCGCGGTCCCGGTCCAAGCTCGATTCGATGTGCCGCGGCGCGCCCTCCAGCCGGCGGCCGTCCAGGGCCACGGACTGCACCGAGGCGCCCTCCGGCAGGCCGATGTCGATCTTCAGCGGCATAGCCCGCGCCCCCGCCTGCTTCTGGACCAGCAGCCGGTACTCGTACACACCCTTGGCAACGGTGACGGCGACCGGCACTTCGTAGCTGAAGGCCAGCGTGGCCGCCGCGTCCGCCGGCAGCGGCAGATAGCGCCCGAAGGAGACCTTGCCGGCTTCCAGAGTGACGCCCTCGGCGCCCGCCTCCTGCCCGTTGAGCGATACCTCTTCCAGCCGGGCCCGCGGCGGCGCCAGGAGCCGCACGTAGTCGCCGTAGAACCCCGACAGCATCAGGTCGTACACCAGGTCCGGATCGCGGCCCTGGGCCCAGGCGGACAATCCGTTCTCGTAGCGAAGGGTCACCAGGTTGTGGGCGTCGCCCTGGGCGTCCAGGCGCACGTCGATCTCCGCCTCCTGGGCGACTGCCAGGTTCAACTTGGTGCTGTGAACAGAGGCGTCGACGACTTCCACGTAGTCGCCCGGCCCGTCCTGGACCTCGCCGCTCCAGCGCAGCTCTCGCAGCGACCCTTGCAATACGGGGTCGCGTGCGTACACCGCGATGTGCTTGCCGGCTACCAGCCGGTCCAGCGTCTCCAGCAGCGGCGCCCAACGCTTCTGCCCGGCCGAGAGGGCGCCGTCCACCACCTGCGAGGCGACGGCCAGCGCGAAGGCGTGCTTGTTCTCGCCCGGCCGGACCAGCGTTCTGGTCCTGATCAGGGTCTGCTCGGTGACGTTGGCGGCGTCCACCGTCACGCCGTATTCGGCGATGGTCAGGGGCCCCAGCACGCCCAGCAGCCCCTCCAGCGCCGTGAAGTCGATGGCGATGACCCCATCCACGTTCGTGCCGCCGCCGCGCTCGTAGAAGAACAGGGCCTGCCGGGCCGCCGTGGGGAAGTCCGGCGACCAGCCGGAGACCCCGATGTTCCAGGTCCAGTCGCGCAGGAGGTAGCGCTTCAGAGGGCCGGGCGGCTCGATGTACTCGCCGGCGCTGCGCTGCTGCCAGGCGGCGATGAGTTCGCCGGCGTCGGCGAAGGCGCTGTCCGCCAGCCGGCCCCGGTCCAGGGTGATCAGCCCGTACACGCCGATGAGGCCGCCGCCGGGCATCAGCTCCGTATTGTCCTGGCCCAGCACGAGGTAACGTCTGGCCCCCCGGTAGCCCAGGAACTCGGCTGCCACGGCGTCGCCGCTGCGGTACTTGCGCACCCACGCCTCGAGCTCGGGCAGGCGCCAGTCCACCTCCGCCGCCAGCGAGGCCAGCGGCGGCAGCAGACCCCCGCCCAGGCCGCGGCGGCGCTCTCTGATCGACGCTAGCCGTTCCTCCATGGCCGTTATCTGGGGCCGCGAGGAGTCCAGAAAGGCCACCGTGCGCTCGCCCAGCGTGCCCAGGCCGTCGGCGCGCGCGGCGTGGAAGTCGCTCAGGGCGTCGATCCCGGCCAGCCCCATCGCGCTGGCGTCGTAGCCGATGCCGGCCAGCGCCTCCGCTGCCTTCACCTGCGGGCCCAGCCAGGGCAGCCGCCGCGCCAGCCTCAGCAGCGGCTCGCCCTCCAGGAAGCCCTCTGCTGAACGGAGCTGCGAGCGTGCCGCCAGGGTCTGCTCTCTCGCGACGGCCAGCGTAGAATCAGAGACCTCCAGTCCGTCGTACCTCAGCATGGCCTCGACCGTCAGCAGGGAAGCTTTCGCCTCCAGCACTTCGCGGTAAACCAGCACTGCCCGCACGGCCGTGACCACGACATAGATGCCGGAAGCGGCGATGAGGGCGGCGCCGGCCCACAGGGCCAGCCGCGCCCGTCGACGCCGGGCGGCCCGTCTCAACGACGGCGCTGGCCATACAACCACGCGACGGCTCTCACCCTTCACGGCGCTTGCCTTCAGGAGGGGCAGCCAGGATCAGCCGGGCCGCGCCGACGAGATCATCCGCGATGTGGTCCGGCAGGGCGGCGCCGGCGGCCTCCGTCTGCCGGCCCCAGCCCGTGCGCACCAGGAGGCTGGTCGCGCCCGCCCGCCGTCCCATCTCGATGTCGCATTCCTTGTCCCCGACCACGAACGCATTGGCGAAGTAGTCTCCGATCTCCCAGGCCGCCCGCTCCAGCAGCCCGGCGCCGGGCTTGCGACAGCCGCAGCGGTCGTTCGGGCGGTGCGGGCAGACGTAGACGCCCTCCAGGCTCACGCCCTCCCGGGCCAGCAGCTCGCGCAGCCGCCGGTTCACCCGCTCCACTGCCTCGAGGCCGAAGTATCCGCGGCCGACGCCCGACTGGTTTGTCGCCACCGCCAGGCGGGCCCCTTGGTCTTGGAGCGCGCGCAACGCCTCGGCCACGCCGGGCAGAAGCACCACTTGCCGCGGGTCCGACAGGTACGGCCGCTCCTCGATGAGCGTGCCGTCGCGGTCCAGCACCACCAGCCGGCTCATGGCCCGGCTCGTCTCCCGGCGCGGACCGCTATCGCCTGTAGTTCCTCCATGCGGGCCAGCGCCTTCGCCGCGTCCTCGACGAAGCCGCGGACTGTATCGCGGCTGTAGCGGTGATCGACGAACTTCTGCAGAAAGGCCGGCGGCACAGTGATGACGTGCGCTCCCGCCGCCGCCGCGTCCTTGATGTTCACCGCCTCGCGGATGGAGCCGGCGATGATCTTGGTGGGCGAACGCCAGCGCTCCAGCCACTGAACGACCTCGCGGATCATCGCCGGCGCGTCGTGCCCCTCGTCGGCGACCCGCCCGGCAAAGATGCTGACGTAGGTGGCGCCGACCTTGGCTCCGAGGATCGCCTGCCCGTAGGACAGGCAGGCCGTCATGTTCACCCGGACGCCCGCCGTCTCCAGCTCGCGGACGACCCCCAGGCAGGGCTGCCCGAACTCGTTGACTACGGGAATCTTGACCACGATGTTGGGCGCCCAGGAGGCGATCAGGTGGGCCTGACGCAGCATCTCCGTCTGGTCGTTGGTGGTCACCTCCACGCTCACCGGCCGCGGCTCCACGAGTTGGGCGATCTCCCTGGCCCGCTCCTGCATGTCGTAGCCGCCGTCCTTGAGCATGACGCTGGGGTTCGTCGTCACCCCGTCCAGGAGGCCGTATCCCAGCCAGCGCCGGATCTCCTCCAGGTTCGCCGTGTCCAGGAAGATCTCCATGATCGACTCCCTTCGCTAGGCCCCGCTCTCGGCGATCCGCTCCCGCAGGGCGACGCACAGCAGGTGGTGCACCGCCACGTGCAGCGACTCCACCAGGGGCGTGCCCAGCGGCTCGCGGTCGATCGGCACGCAGATGCAGACGTCCGCCTCGTCGCGCAGGCGGCCGCCGCCGAAGCCGCTGAGCCCGATGACCCGGGCGCCGCGGCTGCGGGCCAGCGCCACCGCCCGCGGCAGGTTCTGCGACCACGGCCCGGCATCCCCCTGACCGGAGCCGCCGTGGACCGAAATCGCCACCAGCACGTCCTCCGGCTTCAGCCACGGCTCCAGTTGCTCGGCGAACAGGCTGCCGAACCCCGAATCGTTGGCCCAGGCGCTGACCAGCGGGACGTTGTCCACCAGGGCCAGCGCCCTCAACCTCCGTTGTCCGGGCACGATGGTGGCTTTGGCCAGGTCGCAGGCCAGGTGCGTCGCCGTGGAGGCCGAGCCGCCGTTGCCGATGGCGAACACCGTGCCGCCCCGGAGCCAGCATTCGTACAGGATGTCCACCGCCTGCTGGATGGGGCGCCGCGGCAAGCGCCGCATCACGTCCTCAATCGTCCCCAGGTAGTCGTCGATGATGGTGTCCGTCTGGATGACCATGCCTGACCCCCGCTAGAAGTTGACCAGGACCTTGGAGCCCTCGAAGTCGATGCCGATGCGGAGCTCCCGCAGCCCCTGGGCCGTGAGCGCCTCGCGCAGCCGCGCCTTGTTGCCGTTGGGGCAGTAGAACAGGAAGAAGCCGCCGCCGCCCGCTCCCATCACCTTGCCGCCCAGGGCCCCATTGGCCCTCGCCGTCTCGTACCAGGCGTCGATGGCGCCGTTGCTCACCTTCTCCGACAGGCCCCGCTTCACCTGCCAGTGTTCGTCCAGCAGCCGGCCGAAGCGCTCTAGGTCGCCTCGCTCCAGCGCGTCCTTGATCTCGTGGCCGATCTCTTTGATCATGTGCAGCGCGGCCACGACGCGAGGATCGCCGTCCTCGGCCGCCTTGCTCTGCCCGCTGAGCACCTCCGATGAACTGCGCTTGATTCCCGTGTAGAAGATCAGCGCACTGTTCTCCAGCTCCTGCACGACCTCGTCGGCCACCTTCAGCGAATAGGGCCGCACACCGCCCTCGCGGTCGATCTCCAGGCAGGTGATGCCGCCGAAGGCGGCGATGTACTGGTCCTGCTTGCCGATGGGCTCGTGCAGCCGGTCGATCTCGAGGTGGCAGGCCTCCTCCGCCAGCTCGTCCAGGGGCACGTGCTCCCGCTTGAGGGCGTGTAGGGCGTTCAGGAGGCCTACCGTGAAGCTGCACGAGCTGCCCAGCCCCGTGTTCGCCGGCAGGTCGGCTATGGAGACGATTTCCAGGTGGCGGTCCAGCCCCACGAACTTCAACGCCTCCCGCACGATGGGGTGCTCCACCTGGTCGGCGCAGTCCGCGATCTCCGTCTGCGAGTAGCTGACGCGGATGCTGTCCTCGAAGCGGCGGTTCAGCATGATGTACACGTAGCGGTTGATGGCCGCGCTGACGATGAACCCACCGTGGCGGCTGTAGTAGGACGGCAGGTCCGTGCCGCCGCCGCCCAAGGGGACACGGAAGGGGGTGCGCGTGACGATCATGCCCGCGCCCCCTGGGCCATCGCCTGCTGGAGCTCCGCGATCCCCCGCAGGGAGCCGACCTCGTAGAACCGCTGCTGGGTCTCGTAGGCCAGCAGCTCTCCCCGCGCGATGAGCGCCTGGTAGAACTCCTCCTGGGACACCGGCTCGCCGCCCGGGACCAGGCGCAGGGCGCGCCGTCGCAGCACCGAGAGGCCCTCGTTGACGTAGACCATGCCGGGCAGCCGGGTGGTCTTGTCGTAGGCCGCCACGTGGCCGTCGCGCAGCACCACGTTGCTCAGCTCCAGGCGGTCGAAATTCCGGTAGACGACCATCATTCCGAGCGCCGAACTCCCCCGAAACCGCCGCATGATCTCGCGGTAGTCCAGGAGGAGGTATGAATCGCCGTAGGTGACCAGGAACTCCGGCTCCAGCAGGGGTTCCGCCTGTTTCAGGGCGCCGGCTGTGCCCAGGAGGCCGTCCCGCTCCCAGGAGTAGACGATGTTCACCCCGAAGCGATGGCCGCGGCCGAAGTGCTCCAGGACGGCCTCCCCCAGGTAGCCCAGGCAGAGGACGACGTCCCGCACCCCGCGGCGGCTCAGCAGCTCCAACTGGTACTCCAGGAACGGCCTGCCGTTCACCGGCACCAGGCACTTGGGCAACCGCTCGGTGAGCGGTCGCAGCCGCGTGCCCAGGCCGCCGGCCAGGATCACAATCTGCATCGCACCCCTCCGGCCCACCCCTTGACCAACCCTGTGCCCGACATCGCCGCCCGGGCGTGGCAGCACCGATGTGTCGCCCCTTCCGCCTCGTCAGCCACTGCCTCTAACGATGCCACCACGCCCTTCACGGGCGGCGCCAGGGGGGCGGTGATGTCGTGTTGGATTGCGGCCGCCGCGCCGGTATACCCGCCGGCGCCAACGACTTGAGCCTGCTCATCTTCTCGGAGCGAACCGCGCCGCTCTCTCAGGTCAATGCCTTCCCGTCCTGTCTTGGCGGCAGTTCCCCGGCTTGGCGCGGTCATGGCTTGATCCGAACACACTCCTGGGCGCAGAGATGCGCGCACGCTGGCAAGGATTGGGCCAGGCGAGGGGAATGGGGGCCTCGAAGGATTAGCCGGAGGCGGCGGCTACTGGGCGGCCTGGGGCGGTCTGGGCCGCAGGGCGGCGCCGGTTTCACGGCTGTGGAC